>CAMDOJ010000113.1 GCA_945903555.1 Chthoniobacter flavus | reverse complement strand
TGTGACGAGATACTTGGCCATAGTTTGAAAAGGAGGGAAAACTTAAGTGATCTTTTTGACCCAAATCGCGGCGGCGGCGGTATTGCCATGGAGGGCGTTCAATCCACGCACGGGAGCGATTTCTCCGTTGCAGAAAAAGCCGGCACTTGGCTTCCCTCCAACCGCATCGGCCAGGCGAGCGGCATCTTTTCCGCTATCGCCGAAAAATTGTTTTCCTCGTCCCAGACAGGAAAAAAGCAAGGACGCAAAAGCTCTTTTATTGAAGGGCGGTGCGGCATCGTAGGCCCGGTCGAGGTCCTCGATGGCGATACTTCGATCTCGGAGTTGATACTGCAGTGTCTGCCCAACCCTCGGAATACCAGCAATCACGACGGCTCCTGACCCCGGATCGGCACCGATGATGTTTTTGATGAGAAAGTCGCCCGACTTAAAATCATCCACATATTCATTGCCCACCAAACCCGCGAACAGGTTGCCGCGTGCGTGGGATTTCTGATCCTCGGTGAGAGTTTGGAAGGCGCTCTCAAGGGCGTTGTAGGCCGACTGGTTGCCGAGGGCATACAGGACATTGTGCTCGGCCCGCGTGACGGTGAAGGGCTCCCCAATCGGACGGCAACCTTGGCTGAGAACAGGAATCAGGGTCGTCTGCCCGATCACCGGTAAGACCACGGCATCGACGATTTTCCCGTTGTGAAAGACACACATGTCGTCCTCGCCCCCGCCACTAGCAAGACCGCCCATGGTCGGTAGTCCGGGAAAGCGTTTGTTCCAATCCTTCAACCAGTCGTCGATATCAAAAACAAAAGGGTTTGCTAGGATTACTGCGGCATTAAGAGCGGAATCAGAAAGTAAACTGGAGGGAAAATTTGGCGCATCGCCAACCAAGGCCACGGGATCACCCACATCGCAGTGGAGAGCCAGAATCGAGCAACCCGAACCGCCCTCGAATTCCGTTGAGCCTTCAATCCACCCTGATGCCGTGCATCCGATCACATCCACGATGTGACCATCCACGCGGAGGATCTCGCAAAATTCAGAAAGGTGCGGGCCATAATTCGCACTCACAAAAACCAACGCAACCTTGGCCGGATGATCCATGGCAGAGCGAAGTTTCTTTGCGGCTTTGGTTACCTCCTCCACCTTGAAGGCCCCTGCGATCTCGCAACTTGCTGCCTGAAATTTTCCCATTTTAAAAATATCTCGAAATTAAAAGTCGGCGTCAATCAGACGAACGGTGATTAATGAAACGGACATCAATTCGCTTCCTCTAGGGTCGAAAGAACCTTGAGCGCCTTTTTGACATCGTTCACCCTGAGAATAAGGAGCCCTTTTTTCGCTTTTGGCATGGAAGCAAGGTAAGCATACTCAATGTTGATCTTGGCTTGGGAGAGGCAACGGGCGATTCGCGAGAGGCTTCCAGGACGGTTATCATTCTCCACCATCAGCACCTCGCTGTCCACTACCAGCGTGCCATGGGACTCCAGCAGCGCGATCGCGCGACTCGTGTCGCTCACCACCATTCGTACCACAGCATGGTCGACCGTGTCGGACACGGTAAGCCCATAGATATTGATTTTATCGCCAGCCAGCGCGTCGCACATGTCCGAGAGTGTGCCGGGACGATTGGCGATGAAGATGGCCAGTTGGTCAACGATACGTGTGGATTTCATAGATGATTGAAGAGTGAACCCACCCCCCGCTTCCGTCGATTAGAAAAAGGCGAAGCTTGCCAGAGAAGGGTGGCGAGACGATGGATAAGCAATGGACAGCAAGAAAATGCAACAGGGCGACCGAAGGAATTCCTCCAATAAAAAGAAACCCACGGAGGGAAAAAGCCATCACCCCGAACAGCGACCCGCAAAAGCCAAGTCCGCGTCCCCTTTCTCAGTCAAGCGTCCATCTGGCAAAAGCCGAGACGAAGGCCCCTCGAACAAGCTACGCTTAAGCATCCTTCGCCTCCTTAGTCAGCGCCCACTAGACGCGGCGGGCATCTACACGGCACTGGATCTCCCTCCCGCATGGAAGGACAAACTTAGCCACCTCTTAAAGCAGATGGAACTCTCGGGCGATGTGGCCCGCATTCGCAAGGATCGCTACATTATCCCAAAGGAAGCCGATCTTTTCACTGGCGTGATCCAATTCCACGCCAGCGGTGCCGCCCATGTGCTCAATGAAAAAGCCGGCGAACCCGACCTCTACATCAGTGGAGAAAATACGTTCACGTCGATGCACGGCGATCGTGTCGTCGCGAGAGTCAACGGCCACGGCACACCCGCTTCTTTCCAAGGCGGTGGACGCCAACGCAAGGAGGGCACCGTCATCCGAGTGCTCGTTCGCTCGAACGAAACCATCGTCGGCACATTGCAACGCTCGAAAAATTTCTTCTACGTCGTTGCGGACGATCCCCGTTTCGGCCAAAATCTCTACGTCCAAACTCCAGAAGCCTCTCTCAAGGCGCAGGTCGGCGACAAGGTCGTTGCTCATTTGGACTCTTGGGAATCCCGCCACGTCAACCCCGAGGGTCATCTCATCGAAGTTCTCGGAGCGACAGGAACACCCGGCGTGGACATGCTCTCCATCATTCGCAAACACCGCCTGCCTGTGGAATTTCCCGCAGAGGTTCTGAAGGATGCCGCCGGCACCGATCCCGAAGTCGATCCCCGCGAAGCCGCAAAACGTGAAGATCTCCGCGACCGCTTTGTCTTCACGATCGATCCCGATGACGCCAAGGACTACGATGACGCAATCAACGTCGAGAGCATTCCCGACGGCTGGCGGGTGGGCATCCATATCGCCGATGTCTCGCACTACGTGAAACCAAAGACCGCCCTCGACCACGAGGCCCACTCGCGCGGAAATAGCGTTTACCTAGCTGACCGCGTCATTCCGATGCTCCCTGAGGCCCTGAGTAATGGCATTTGTAGCCTCAAGCAGGGTGTCGACCGCTTGGCTTTTTCCGTGTTCGCGGACATCACCCAAGGCGGAAAAATCGCATCCGTCCGCTTCGCCAAAACGGTGATCCGCAGCGCGGCTCGCCTCACCTACAAGGAAGCCTTCGCCATTTTGAGCAAGAAGCCAGGCGGCGACATGCTCTCCGAGCGCGTCCACGCGGCGTGGGGGCTCTCCTCTATGCTCCGCAAGAAACGCTTTGCGGCGGGTTCACTCGAACTCGATTTTCCCGAAATCAAAGTTTGGCTGGATGAAAACGGCCGTCCCGTCCGCTTGGAAAAAGTCGAGAACGACATCTCGCACCAACTCATCGAGGAACTCATGCTCCTCGCCAACGAGTTGGTGGCGCGCGAACTCAAGCACCGCAAGCAACCCACACTCTACCGCATCCACGAAAAACCGGACAACGAGAAGCTCCTTGAGTTTCGTGATTTCGCCGCCACCCAAGGAATCACCGCAGGTGACCTCACACAGCGCCGCGAACTTCAAAAACTCCTCGCCGGTCTGCACGGCAAACCCTATGCCGCCGCCGTTCGCATCGCTCTACTGAAAAGCCTCAAACGCGCCCGCTATTTCCCAGAGCCTCTCGGCCACTACGGACTCTCAAAGTCCGACTACACCCACTTCACCAGTCCCATTCGCCGCTACAGCGACCTCGTGGTGCACCGCTCATTGGAACGCCAACTCGGCCTCACTAAATCGGGCCCCGACTCGACCGCCCTCGGCGCCGTGGCGGAGCATATCTCAAATACCGAACGAACCGCCGCTGACGCCGAACGCGAGTCCGTGCGGTTGAAAAAACTCGAGTATTTCCAACTCCAACTCACCACCGAAAATCGCCAAAAATTCCGCGCCATCATCATGGAAGCGCGCAATTTCGGCCTCTTCGTTGAGTTGCCCGAGTTCCTGCTCTCCGGTCTCATCCACATCTCCGCCCTTGAGGGGGACTTCTATTCCCACGAACCTGCCAAGGGACGACTCGTGGGCCGCCGGACCAAAAAAATATATCAAGTCGGAGACATCATCGAAGTCGCCGTCGACCGCGTCGATATGTTCAAGCAGCAAGTCGACTTCAAACCCGCCTAACTACACCCCGAATACAAAGGAATCCATCGTCGTGGCCGTGAATCCTTCAAATCCTGTCATCCTGACTAAAAATCCGTTTTCGGGATAAAATGTCTCGCACGCTCTCGAAGTTCGTCTTTTTTTTCTCTATCGTCTTTTTCGGCTTCTTTTTTGTATGGCCTATCGCCGAAACCCTTCGCGGCGCTTTCATT
The DNA here is from genome assembly GCA_945903555.1 of Chthoniobacter flavus. Taxonomy (GTDB): domain Bacteria; phylum Verrucomicrobiota; class Verrucomicrobiia; order Chthoniobacterales; family Terrimicrobiaceae; genus UBA967. Next base: position 1,525 of record CAMDOJ010000113.1, on the reverse strand, counting down.
GGCGCGGATGGTCGGTTCACGTTCGATTACATCAACGAGGTCTTTCGCAACCCGATTTATGTCGAGGGGCTCTGGAACTCTCTTCAGATGGGCGTCTGGAGCACGCTACTCGCCGCGACCATCGCCATCCCACTGGCTTGGATCAGCGACCGCTTTTTGTTTCCTGGAAAATCCCTTCTCTCCTCGCTCGTCCTCGTTCCCCTGATCTTGCCTCCTTTTGTAGGAGCCATCGGAATCAAACAAATCCTCGGTCAACAAGGAGCACTCAATGCCTTCCTTGAATCGACCGGACTCATGAATCCCACCCATCCTATCGACTGGTTGGGCGAGGGGCGGCTATGGGGCATCATTCTGCTCAACGCCCTGCATCTCTACCCTGTCCTCTATCTGAACGTCGTCGCGGCCTTGGCCAATGTCGATCCCGCCATGGAAGAAGCCGCCGTCAACCTCGGTTGCACGGGACTTCGCAAATTCCGCCGCATCACCCTCCCCCTTATCATGCCAGGCGTTTTTGCTGGTGGAACGATTGTTTTCATATGGTCCTTCACCGAGCTCGGCGTGCCGCTGATGTTTGATTTCAACCGCATCACCTCGGTGCAAATTTTTCAAGGCATCAAGGACATCGGCGGCAACCCATTCCCCTTCGCGCTGGTCGTCGTGCTACTCGCATCCACCCTTCTTCTCTACGCCACCAGCCGGTTTTTCTTTGGCCAATCCCACGCCATGATGGCCAAAGCCACCAGCCAAGGCGGCCCCCGCAAGCCGAGCGGGTTCATCGCATCTCTTTGCACCTCGGTTTTTTTAATTGTCACCCTGCTCGCCATTCTTCCTCACATCGGCGTCGTGATGGTCGCCTTTTCGAGCGACTGGTATCACTCGATCCTTCCGAATGGATGGACGCTATCCCATTTCGAATCCGCCCTCGGCCACAACCTCACCCTCTCCTCGATACAGAACAGCCTCAAATACGCGAGCTTGGCGACTTTATTGGATCTCATCCTCGGCGTTGCTATCGCCTATGTGGTCACTCGCACCCAATTGCCCGGCCGACAAATTCTCGACGCCATGGCGATGCTGCCACTGGCCGTTCCCGGCTTGGTATTGGCCTTTGGATATCTTGCCATGACTCAGGAAGGTCAACTTTTTGCCGCCCTCAACCCCACGATCGACCCGCTTGTGATTCTAGTGATTGCCTACTCCGTTCGACGTCTCCCTTACGTTGTTCGCTCCGCCGCCGCTGGGTTTCAGCAAACCAGTATTACCCTCGAGGAAGCCGCCCACAATCTCGGATGCCCGCCCTTCAAGACCCTCCGCAAAATCACGCTCCCCCTCATTGCAGCGAACCTCCTCGCTGGCGGACTCCTCGCTTTTTCCTTCGCCATGCTGGAGGTGAGCGACTCCCTTATCTTGGCCCAAAAGCAGCAGGACTTCCCGATCACCAAGGCCATCTACGAGCTTTTCCAGCTCCTCGGCGAAGGTCGCTATATCGCCAGTGCCTTCGGTGTCTGGGCTATGGTCTTCCTCG
>CAMDOJ010000112.1 GCA_945903555.1 Chthoniobacter flavus | reverse complement strand
TTGTAGTCGAGGTTGGCGACCATCCCGAGATACTTGGCTTCCTCGTCGGTGACTTTGCCACGAAACGGCTTCACAAATTCCTCGGGCGCGTCGAGTGGATCGTGCGGTGAGTAGGTGGAGAGGCCGAGGAACCACGGCTTGTCCTTGGTTTTGCTGATGAAATCCATCGCATCGTTGAAGTAAATATCCTCGCGGAAGCCTGGGACTTTCTCCTTTTTTCCATTGCGGACCATGACGGGATCGAAGTGCTCCCTTGGACCTCCCTCATTGGTCGAGCACCACTCGAAACCGCGATCTTCAGGAGCGTAGCCCTTGTTGTTACTGAGATGCCATTTGCCGATCCAGCCGTTGCGGTATCCGGCTGTGGCCAGCAGATCTTGAATCGTGGTGGCACCTTTCCAGAGTTCCTCACGGGGCACTTGCGTATGGGTCACACCGCTACGGAACTCATGCATGCCAGTCAGCAGGGCCGCCCGCGTGGGCGAACAAGAGGGACTGACATAGAAGTTCTCCAATCGCACACTTTGCTTTGCCAAGCGATCCACATTCGGCGTTTTCAGCAACGGGTGGCCATTGATGCTCCAGTCGCCATAACCTTGATCATCGGTAAGGATGAAGAGGATATTCGGTTTGACGGAGTCCGCGGCCACACACAACGAGATCGGGGAAATCGCAATCAATGCCGCTGAGACGAGTAGGGATATTTTTTTCATGGAATTGAATTCAAAAGGTGGGGTTAGCCCTGCATATCTTCGAGTTCCAGACCTTTCGTTTCGCGGGTGAATTTGATGACGAAGAACGCGGAGATGAGAGCAAAAAAGGCATAGATGCCATAGGCACCACCCAGGCCGATGCCGGTGAGCATGACGGGGAACAACATGGTGATGCCAAAATTGGCGACCCACGCCGAGAGCCCGCTGACGGCGAGGCCTGAGCCACGAATCTGGTTGGGAAACATCTCGCTGAGCATGACCCACATCACGGGGCCCCAGGTGGCATTGAAGAAAATGACGTAAAGATTCGCTGCGACAAGGGCGATGAGGCCCTCCGAGTCGCCGAGTTTAAGAGCCCCGTTTTCGCCCAGAGCGCCCATGGCGAATACGACCGCCATCGCACTCAGAGCGAGACCCATGCCGAACGATCCCACCAGCAAAAGCGGCTTGCGACCGATGCGATCCACGAGAAAAGTCGCCACTAGGCAACCGGCGATACTCACGCCACCAGTCACGACATTGATCAGGAGCGCATTGTCTTCGGTGAATCCGGCTGCCTGCCAGAGGACCGCGCCGTAGTAGAAGACGACATTGATACCTACGAGTTGCTGGAAAGCGGCGAGCCAAATGCCAACCCAAATAATCGGACGGACCCCACGCTTCGAGTCGAGCATATCGCTCAGGCGTGGGCGGTGCTTGCTCCCTGACAATGAGGATTGGATTTCGTTGAGTTTATCTTGAGCCGCCTCTCCCATCAAGCGCTTGAGCACTTGGAGCGCCTTCTCGTATTTGCCATTGGCCACGAGAAAGCGTGGGCTTTCCGGAATAATGAAAAGCGTGAACAGAAAAAGAAATGCCGGCGCCAACTCGATCCAAAACATCCACCTCCAAGCCTCGTAGCCCCAAGCAAACATTTGCGTCGAGCCCCCCGCATTGGCTGCGATGATGTAGTTGCTCAAGAAAGCAATGAAGAGACCCGAAATGATGCCGATCTGCTGGATCGAGGTCAGCATTCCTCGATATTTCGCTGGCGATACCTCGCTAATGTAAGCGGGAGCAATCACGCTGGCGGCGCCAACAGCAAAACCTCCGATCACCCGGTAGATGATGAATTCGAGTGATCCGGTCGCGATGCCGGACCCCCAGGCGCTTATGATAAAAAGAACAGCCGCGATGAGAAGGATCGCCTTGCGTCCGATTTTATCAGCCAATGTTCCAGCGAAGAAAGCACCGACGGCGCAACCCAGAAGCATCGAGGCGACATTGAAACCGGTTCCGATACTATCCGAGTTGAAGGCCTTCTGGAGTCCATCGACCGTTCCGTTAATGACACCGCTGTCAAAGCCGAACAAGAACCCGCCGATGGTGGCGACGAGGCTGATCATAATAACGAAACCTGTGTTAGTTGTGTCTTTTTTCATAGATAGGGAGCAGCGTTTGTTATTTGGGTTGAACTCAAATTAGCCAAGTTAATTTTTAGGCCAGACTTTGGCCCGAATGGTGGGTTGTCCGTCCCAGACGAGAGGCCCCGGTGCGGGGTTTTCGCCGGAGCGTTTGTTGCCGAAGTAATCGGTGTCGAGGAGCAAGGGCGAGCCATCGCGGTTCGCGAAGGGGGCCCCGGAGACCGAGGATTTACCAAGGAGGTCGGACTTTACCACTGGGCGCTTGGGCTCGGCCATCCAAGCTGGATCGACCTTCATCTCCAGCCACCACTGCCCGTCTTGGTTCGTGAGTTTGATATCGGGGTTGAATTCCTTGGCCACCACGGCGTCGGTGTCGCCCGCGGAGGGCCCGGCACCTTTCAGGTAAACATTCCCAGCCGCCTTGATTTTCAATTTGAATTCGTCGTAAGCGGAGAGGCCCTTCGGTCCGACGAAAAGGTTGTTGTAGAAATGGTCGTCATTCTGATTCGGGGTCGCGTTGGCGATGATATCGAGACTGTGAGGCTTAAAGAACGGCGTGGTGCGCCCCGCGATGTCCGCCCAGATCGTGATGGCATCGGTCCAGAGGTTGTTCACATACGCGCCGCCGGAACTGGCCTCTGTGACCCGCGATTTGGAAAGCATCAGGTTGTTGTCTACGACATGCGGCCCAAGGTTGACCTCGAACATGAGGTCCTGGCTGTTGTCATGAAGGAGGTTTCCGGTGACACGCAAGCCTTGGCCCATCCAGTCAATCCAGATGCCGCCCCAGTGCTCGCAGCGGTAAATGTGGTTATCGGCGATCAGGGTGTCCACGGCGCCGTGGAGCTTGATCCCGGCTGTTTCACAGCCACCGTATTCGTGGTTTTGCCGGATCTCGTGGATTTCATTGCCGCGAATCTCCGAGAACGCGCTTCCTAGACTTCCGACGATGCCCGCCTGCCCGCAATGCTGGATGTGGTTGTTCCGGATCAGGTGGTGGCCGATGTTCTTGCGGTTCCATCCGAATTTCTCCACCGCGATAAGAATGGCGCGCCGGTATTCCTTGGTGTTGTCGAACTCGTCGCCGTGCTTCCCGAGCGTGATGCCGGTGCAGGTGGAGTATTGGATCGTGTTGTTTTCGATGATCCAACCCTTGGACCAGTTTGTGCCAATGAGGCCGATCTGCTCGGCGGTCGGCGGTGACCACGGCGTGGCAGCCTGCTCGAGCGTGAAGCCGCGCACGGTGATGTGATTCCGCCCGGTCTGGCGCGGGTAGAACACCGCCTGCCGCACATTGATTTCGACCTGCTCCTTGTTCGGATCCACGCCCTTGAACTGGGCCACGATGGTTGTGTTTTTGTCATCCACCTCGGCGAACCAAAAACCCGGCGCGTTTTCCTTCACTGGCTTTTGCGCATAGGCCTTGAAAACCAAGACGATTTTTTGCGGCCCCGACAGAGGCGTATTGATCTGCGCCCTGAAGTTTTGGAATTGGGTCCACTCTGCGGTGATCGCGACATCGAATTTGCCAACCAAGCGGCCGTCCAGAGCCCCCTCGCGGACTTCCACAATCCCTCCACTGTTCGGCGAACCAGCCTTCAAGAACAACCTCTGGGCGTTCTCGCCGAAATCCACTGCGTCAAACTCCAGCCAGTCGCCATCCTTCAACCGCCCGAGGCAGGGCTGACCACCGGGCACATCGACCACGGCGGCATCGCTTTTCTGCTTCGATCGCTTCACCGCCATCACGGGCTTCTGGCCCAGCACCTGTAGGGAGAGGATATTCATCAACTCCTCCGGGCCTTGATCCGCATGGCCCTTGCAGGTCACGATGGATTTCACCGCAGCCTGCTTCAGCCAGTGGCCATTCAAATACACGGCACCGGTGTGGAATTTCTGCCGCGCCTCATACCAATCGCCCTTGATGAGGTCGCTATAGGGATTGAATTTTCCGAAAAATGAATTCGGCAGGCTCAGTTCCCAGATATCGCCTTCGAGCTTTTTCCAACCGGTGGCGATCTCCGATCCCTTGACCACGACTTTTTCCCCGGGAGCCGCTTGGAAAACGATGGGCTTACCCTCGTCTCCTCCGCGCGGCGGATTGATCTCCTCGCGGTAGGTTCCCGCGTGCACAGTGACTGTATCCCCAGGCTGGGCCTTGTTCGCAGCGGCTTGGATTGTTTTCAACGCACTGCCTGCAGAACCATCGTTCTCGTCGTTTCCAGACGGCGAGACATGGATGTCTGCGGCGACCATCAACGTGGAAACGCAGAGAAGAGGAATAAGGAGGAACTGCAACATGAACTGAAATCAATTAAGCCACTAATTTAACCGAAAGTCTTCTCGTTTTTTGCCATATTGTTATCATTTTTTGTCATGGTCAGCGGCCAGGGATTGCATGCATGGGATTATTTTCACCGATTTAAAAACCCAACGCGTAGCGGATTTGCGATCGATGGGGGGAGCGGCGCGGACCGCTGGGATCGACATGCACGCAGGGCAGAAGACCGAGACCCTCTTGACTATTGCCACGACCAGCAACAGGCTATCGAAGTGACGCTCGCGACTGTCCGCTTCATTTGGATTCCCGTTTTTCTTCTCGGGGTGGGCTTGAGATTTTTGGATTTGTCGAGCGCCCCTTTGCACGCGGACGAGGCGGTCGGGGCGAAAATCACCGCCGCTCGTCTGGAGGGCCGAGGATATTCTTTCGATCCCGCGCATTATCACGGACCATCCCTTTCCTTGATCGCCTCCTGGAGCGGGCGGTTGGCTGGAGAAAAATCTTTTGAGGATCTGGATATCCTGACGCTGCGCGGAGTCGCGGCGCTGTGCGGCTCGATGATCATACTACTACCTCTCCTCCTGCGCCGGTGGTTGGGAGATGTTGGCTCACTTTGTGGAGCCCTGCTTTTGGCAACCTCTCCCCTACTCTGCTTTTATTCGCGGGTTTTCATCCATGAACCGTTGCTGGCGCTTTTCGCGGCGGCGGCACTGGCTTGTCTCGGTTGGTGGATGACTTCGCCATCTCGGCTCGCGGCTGTTTGCGGAGGTCTTGCCCTCGGGTTAATGGCGGCGACGAAGGAAACTTTCGTCATTGTAGCCAGTTCGTGGTTGATCGGACTTCTCGCATCGGGAACAAAGAAAAGCACGCGCCAGCTTGGGATTGCCGCGGCTTTCTCGTTGGCGGCATTCCTTGCGGTCTTGCTCGCAGCCTATGGAAATCCGCTGTCCTTTTTTTCGACCTATGCGGGCTACGCGACGGATCCGGGTCACGCAAAGCCGCTGCTTTACTATTGGGATTTATTGATCGCTCCGAAACACCGTCCCCCCCAATGGTGGTGCGAGGCGGGAGTGGCGATGCTTGCTTTGGTGGGGACATGGACTGCTTGGCGCAACGCAAATCCTTTTCTGCGATTGCTGGCGGTTTCCGCCGGGGTCCAGTTCGTTGTGTATTCGGCGATCTCCTACAAGACCCCATGGCTGATGATGATTCCTTGGATGCAGGTCTGCTTGCTCGCGGGCGTGGGTGCGGCGACGATGAAGCCCTGGCGTGGATTGGTGCTGGCGGGCATCGTCGTTTTTTTCCAACTCCAACAGACCTACGCGGCCGTTTTTCGTTTTCCGAACGACTCGCGAAACCCCTTGGTTTATTCCCCAACCTCCTCCGACATC
>CAMDOJ010000111.1 GCA_945903555.1 Chthoniobacter flavus | reverse complement strand
GCGAAAATGCGCGAGGCCGCAGGAATGCGCCCACTAGACAACCTCATTGCTGAAACCACGGCGGAAGGTATTCTCCTGCGTCCTGCTGTTACCGTGCCCATCGAAATTTATTCGGACGAGCGAATCGCCGAGTTCGACCAGGCCGAGGCCGAGTTGGCCGACTGGTTCAAAACACAAGCCCCCCTTGCGACCCCGTAGCCAATGCGCATTTTCGTCGATGCCAATATCCTATTCTCTGCGGTCAAATTCGTAGGAGCCATGCGCCGACTTGTCGAGGAAATCCAAGTCTGCGGCCATGAATGCGTCGCTGATGAATATGTGATCGCCGAGGCCCGCCGGAATTTGGAACAAAAATTCCCCTCTATCTTGCACGATTTCGAGAATCTTCTGCACGGCATTTCTCGACTCGCAAGCCCGCCCTCCTTATCCACTCCAAGCCTCGCCATGCTCTTGCCAGAAAAAGACCGCCCCGTGCTCGCTTCCGCCATCCAGCACCGATGCCAAGCCTTCCTGACCGGCGACAAAACCCATTTTGGACGACTCTACGGCCAAACTATCGCTGGGGTTTCGATTTACTCCCCGCTGAGCCTTGCGAATTTCATAGGCGAGATTTTGGCCATCTAGGAAGGGCAGAAAAAATGATTCACAGGGAACCAAGGACCACGTTCAGAACAATACGTGCGAGCGCCAGATTCTCGCTCGCTCCCGCGCATGTCGCCTTGCGCGTCAGCCTCCAGCAGTGTGAGTCGGTCCCAATATTACGAGGTTAGCTTTTTCTTCGTCGGGGTTAACTACACCATTATAAAATAGTGAATTTTTATGTTGGGCATAGTGTGGTCCAGTATCACTAATCAATTGACAGTGTGTCGATAATGCTTGCTATCCGTAAAAATAAAAAAACGTTATAAAGTCATTGATAAAAAGCGACCTATGTGTTTCTTAAAGTGGTTTTCCGGCTCCGTCTTGATGGATGGCGAAGTCAAAAAAATCTTTTTTAGAAATTATGTGGTTCCGTGCGATTGGGCATTCATTTCGCGCCTTGTCAAACTTTCGAATAGGAATAGTGTTCGAGATTCTATTTATGCCAGCAGCCAACGATCTTCGCAAAGGGATGGCCATCCGTTACAACGGAAATCCGGCCATTGTTCTTGAAATTCAACACCGCACACCAGGCAATCTTCGTGCTTTCGTGCAATGCATTGTCCGGTATATCGGAACAGGCAAGTCGGCCGATATCCGATTCTCTTCGACGGAAAAGGTAGATGTGGTGGACGTGCAGCGTCAGCCGCTCGAGTTCAGCTACAGTGACCATCACGGCTACCATTTCATGGATACCGCTACTTATGAGACGATCACGTTGAACGAAGAACTCATTGCTGACGCGAAACAATATCTCGTTGAAAATCTGAAGGTCGAGGTCCTTAGCATTGAAGGTCGCCCATCTCAAGTTGAGTTGCCATCATCTGTAGTCCTCAAAGTCACGGAATCTCCTGAGGGCGTTCGTGGTGACTCCGCTAATAACGTCCAGAAGCAGGCGACACTTGAGACTGGCAAGATTATCAACGTGCCTTTGTTCATTAAAGAAGGCGAATTGGTCAAGGTCAGCACAGTCGACGGGACCTACATGAGCCGTGCTTAATTTTACGAAGAATATCGCATTGACAATGTTTGCCCTTGCGCGAACTTGGAATCCTTATGAAACACCTCATCGTTTGTGCAGCAGTGGCCGTAGTCTTCACAGCCTCCTCGGTTTTTGCCGGTTCCTGTGACGGTTGTAAAAAAGACAAATCAAAGGATGGTACGGATGATAAAGAAGAGACCAAGAAGTCTCTCACTATTGAAGTGAGCTTGTAATCCCTTTCTCACCACATTAACAAACGCGATTGGCAGAAATGCCACTCGCGTTTTTTTTGTCTCCAGCCTTTTGGATAAGCGATTGGGGTGCTCACTTGCGCCTGAATTATAAAACCTCCCACGATGTCCAATACCAAAACATTTTTTCGGAATGGGTGGAAACGCACTCGCGATTCCGTTTTAATTTTTATTGAAATCGAGGGTGAACAACGTGCCGCTTCCTTTGCTTATTACGCGCTCTTTTCGTTGGTTCCGCTATTCGCTCTTTTTCTTGTTCTGGGATCAGTAGTCGTGAAGCCCGAGGTGGTGATTATGACCGCCGAGAACTTTTTTCCGATGGAGTTGGCACAACAAAAACTAGTTTGGCACATGGCGGAATCCCTCCATAAGTCCCGTAACGGCGTCAGTCTTCTCTCCTTGCTTATCCTGACCTGGTGTTCGATTCGGTTTTTTCAAGTTCTGGTACAAGGGGTGAACCGAGCTTGGCATCGCGTTGACATTCCTTGGTGGAAGCTTCCCCTCAAAAATCTTCTCATGATGGGAGTCCTTGCTAGCGCATTGGGTATCGGCCTCTTCGCCCCAGTCGTGTTGCAGGCAGCAGGAAAACTTTTATTGGCCTTGGAAGCGTTGGTTCAAGACCAGGTGCCTACCATTAAGTTTCATATGATCACGCTGATTCTCACTGCTGGGAGGTATCTTGTGGCTGGCGGTTTGACGTTTTATGCCCTGAGTGCGCTTTACGTGCTGGCACCCGGACGCAAGATTTTCTTTAAGCAAATATGGGGAGCGGCGCTTATGGTCACTCTGGCCCTTCAAGTGGGGCAGGGACTATTTGGAAACTACGTCGCCAAAATCGTAAATTATAACGCCATTTACGGACCCTTCGGCGCCCTCATGCTGGCGCTTATGTGGGTGTATATCGCTGGGGGGCTGATTTTGCTAGGAGCCTGTTTTTGCGCGGCCGCCGAACAAGGGGAACTTGACGAGGAAATTACTCCATCCAATTCAGAAAATTGAAATTCAAGGAAATCATTACAGTAACAACCAAGACAGTTGTAAGAAATCCGATAACGGCACCGATGCTGGCTGAGATCAAAATGGTGCGGATAAATGGGTCTTGCGGGTCAGAGATTTTTTCAGACATGGTTTTAGATAATAGAAGCTGGGTGCATTTGTCAAATCACTCGTGACGGAGTGCTTTCACAGGGTCTAGGCGCGCCGCAAACCAAGCAGGAATCAAGGCGGCCAGTGAACATATCGCAAACGCACTCACGCAAATGATAGCGACATCGGAGGTGACGATTTCTGCCGGGATTTCGCTGAATTGGTAAACGGAGGGGGGGAAGATCTCAATGTGAAAGGCATTGGAAAGAAAGCGACTCACTTCGTTGCGATATTGTACCATGCTGATCCCGAGCGCTAGGCCAGTGGCTGTGCCGAAGACACCCACGACCATGCCTTGAGCCAAGAAGACACCGATGATCTGGTGGGTTTGCGCACCGAGAGCCTTCATCACCCCGATCTCGCGGGTCTTCTGCACGGTCACGGTGATAAGCGTATTCATAATGCCAAATGCCGCTACGAGAATGATGAACATGAGCAGAAAAAACATGACACTCCGCTCCATACGAATCGCATCAAAGATCTGCTTATTCATATCGATCCAAGTCAGAGCATATTGGGAGTCGGGAAGAAGGGGGGCTAGCTTGTCTCGAATCTGATCTGCCAGATTGGCGTTTTGCGTTTTCAATGCCAAACCGTGGGCGGCGCCGCCGAGATTGTAGAGTTCCTGCCCTATGTGCAGTGGAACAATGAGAAACTCGCTGTCATAGAGGTACCGTCCACTTTCGAAAATGCCGGCGACTTCCAGTTCTGTGGGAAGAATCATTTCCTTAAGTGAAGATACGTCCTTTGTTTTGTCCGGAGAGTTCTGGATGCGGTCAATCTCATCCAAGATATTATTGAAATTTCCTGGAGAATATATCGTGATGATTTCTCCGACGTTCACCCCTAATTCCTTTGCCAACTCGGAGCCAAGAACGGTCTTGCTTCCGTTCAGATCGTATGTGCCCTCGATGATGAAATCCGCGATGTTGACGACTTCTTTCTCAAGCTCAGGATCGACCCCCCGAATCTTGGGAGCAAGACGCCGATGCTGGTATTCCACAATCACGGGACCTTGAACAAATGGAGCTGCGGCAGTCACTCCACTCGTCCCCATGCAAATGTCGCGCGTCTTTTCCCAGTCCTCGAGGACTCCCCCATTTGCAACAATCACGTGGGCGTCGAAGCCGATCACTTTTCGCCTTAGTTCCTGCTCAAATCCTGTCATCACTGAGATAACGAGAATCAAAACCATGATGCCCAATGTGACTCCCAATATCGATACGAGGGTAATCGTGGAGAGAAACGTCCGCTTCGGCTTAAGGTAGCGAAGGGCTAGAAAGAGGCTGAAACTTTTCGTCATCGTTTTTTTATTTATACTCGTTCGTGAGTTCTCGGAAATCATTATCGATGGGCAAATGGTGTGCCGATTTGACGTCGGATGGATACAGATTCATTACGACCGTGATAAGTTAAGCGACTTCAAGCGGACAAAGTCCTTTGATATACTTTAAGTCTATACACAGGCGATCTGAACTTGGAATCTAGGCGGGAGATTTGACGCTGGCGCGCGCGTTCTTTTTATCCGTTCTGGCTCGGTGGAAGAGATATTGCTGCACGTAGCCTGCATAGGGGCCAAGGCGACGGCGCGCGTACTTCGCTAGTTGCGTCGGTGTTCCCTCTCGGCCATTTCGCATGGCTATAAGAATGCGATGAATCCACACATCGATCGGGACGGCGTCGAGTCGTTCATAGGCGAAAAGTAAAACGCAGTTGGCGACCTTTACGCCGACACCCGGAAGAGTCATAAGCGCGGCGCGCAGTTCTGTAGTGGATCGTTTTTGGAGAGCTTCTAAATCGATTGTCCCTTCAGTGAGGAGGCGGGCCGTTTTGAGGAGGTTCGCCGCGCGGTAGCCGAGTCCGCATTCGAGTAGAGTTTTTTCGTCCGAGAGGGCCAGAGATTCAAAGGACGGGTACGCTGGATGGGGTGAGCCTGGCACGGGCGAGCCAATCCGATTCCGAATCGCAACCGACATAGATCGTATGTGTGCGACCTGCTTCATGGAACTGGTGATGAAGGTGGCGAGGCATTCCCATCGAGGTTGGCGCAAGATGCGAAGGCCGTGGCAAAGGGTGAGGGCTTCTTGGCTGAGCGGATCTTTTGGAAAAGCCGCGTAAATTTGCTCCAGCGGATGATCAAGGGAAAAATAGCGATGAAGGATTTCTGGGTCGCCTTGCTCGATGACGATTTGTTGGTTTATCTCCGAAACGCGGGCCAGATGGTCGCCGATGAGGCCTATCCAAGATCCATCCGGCAATGGATCCCAGTGGAAGACTTGCCCGCTTTTAAGCGTCGCTGCAAGGGAGATGAAGGCGGGATTCTTTTCAGACACAAGGACTACATTCAGTCACAAATCGTCTACGCAAAGAAAGGGGGAATTTCACTTTTGCCATTCTGGGGTGGGGGAGCTCTGGTTCGCGGAACTCGGTGGTTTGCTTGAAGTCTTGTTTTTCTTCGCAGAATCACGTTTCCTCCTCAGATGACAGTTCGCACGCGATTTGCTCCATCACCGACTGGTTACCTTCACGTAGGAGGAGCCCGGACGGCTCTTTTTAATTGGCTCTACGCACGCCAGCATGGAGGAACATTCATCCTCCGCGTTGAGGATACCGATGAAAAGCGGAATACCGAAGAAGCGCGCCAAGTCATTTATGATGGCTTGAACTGGCTCGGTCTAGATTGGGATGAAGGTCCGGACAAAGGAGGTCCCTTTGGCCCTTATCAGCAGAGCGAACGCTCTGATATCTATGCCAAGCATCTGGCCACGCTCGAAGCGGGTGGGCATG
>CAMDOJ010000110.1 GCA_945903555.1 Chthoniobacter flavus | reverse complement strand
ACCCACGTTTTTGGCATCACCCGCACCATGGCATTTGCCGAAGGTGTGTCCGCCTGCAATGAGGGCGACGGTCTCCTCGTCATTCATCGCCATGCGAGCGAAGGTCTCTCGTATGTCCCGTGCTGCTGCAAGGGGGTCAGGATTGCCATTCGGGCCTTCCGGATTGACGTAAATCAGGCCCATTTGCACGGCTGCAAGCGGATTCGCGAGGTTGCGATCGCCAGTGTACCGTTGGTCATCGAGCCATTTTCTTTCGGGCCCCCAATAGATGTCCTCTTCGGGTTCCCAGATATCTGCACGTCCGCCGGCAAATCCAAAGGTTTTGAACCCCATTGATTCCAAAGCCACATTCCCAGTAAGAATCATCAAGTCGGCCCAAGAAATTTTGCGACCATATTTTTGTTTGATTGGCCAGAGTAGGCGGCGTGCCTTGTCGAGATTTCCGTTGTCAGGCCAACTATTGAGAGGAGCGAAGCGCTGACTGCCATTACCCCCGCCTCCGCGACCGTCGCCGGTGCGGTAGGTTCCGGCACTATGCCAAGTCATGCGAATGAAAAAGGGACCGTAGTGGCCGAAATCCGCTGGCCACCAATCCTGTGAATCGGTCATCAACTCGGTGATATCCTTCTTGAGAAACTCAAAATCAAGGCTTTGAAACTCCATCGCATAATCAAAGTCCTGTCCCATCGGATCGGACTTCGAGGTGTGCTGATGCAGGATACGAAGATTTAGCTGATTTGGCCACCAGTCACGATTGGTCATGCCTTTGTTTGCTAATTGACCTTGGTTGAAAGGACATTTGGATTCAGTGCTCATAAGGAATTAATAGAAAATATTCAGAAATGGATCGTTAAATTTACGAACGCTTGGCCGATCTAGTTGTTGCAATATGGATCAAAGCGAAAAAAACAATTCTACGAAACTAAAAACGGGATACGTCTTGACTCACATGTTCGCTGAGAGAGTAGCAGTTTAAGCAAGCTCTAGACTTATCCGATGCTGAATGGGTGGATGTGGGTGACGGGGCTTCGAGGAGACGAGTGGGCCTTGCATCCTGCCGTTGGTGGTGAGTTTTTTGATTTCAATATCGGGATTGGCGATTTGCTGGAGAACTGAAGGCTCGTAACCTAGGGACGGATTCAATCGCAAACTTGAGCGGAATCGGAGGATGTAACGGACGGTCGACTTATTTATCGGCAAGTGAATCGGCAATTTTCTTCGCCAAGGTGAGGCTGATTCCTGGGAGGTTGGCTATTTGTTCAGCAGTCAATCGCTTGATTCGCTCGACCGATCCGAAATGCTGGAGAAGTGCACGTTTGCGGGCGGCACTGATCCCCGGGACGTCATCGAGCAGGCTTTCCCTAACCCGTTTTTTGAGTAAAAGGCTGTGGTATCCATTAGCGGTGCGGTGCGCTTCATCGCGGATACGCTGTAGCAGTCTCAATGCACCGCTATCCTCGGGAAGACGTGTAGGTAATGGGCGACCGGGCCGATAAATCTCCTCAAATTCCTTGGCCAGACCTATGATGGGAAGCTTGGCGAGACCGAGTCTCTGCATCTCTTCACAGGCACAGGAGAGTTGCCCGCGACCGCCATCCACAATCACGAGATTCGGCAGCAGCGTGCCGTTTTTTGACTCTCCCGATTCGCGGAGCACGCGACCATAGCGGCGTCGCACGACTTCCGCCATGCTAGCAAAATCATTTTGGTGGTCGGTGCTTTTAATTCGGTACGTTCGGTAGTTGGCGCGATCCGGGACGCCATCCCGAAATCTCACCATCGAGGCGACAATGTGGGTCGAGGAGATATTTGAGATGTCGAAGCACTCCATGACGCGAGGGAGTTCTGGAAGACTGAGAGCGTCTTGCAATGCGGCGATATCCGCCTCGGGTTTGATCGTCGTGGGTAGTGATTTGCGGGTGAAGCGTACCATCGGGCGGGTGGTGGTCTTCATATCCTCGAGGAGATTTCGCAGTTGGGCGGCTTTTTCAAAATCCATCTTCTCTGCGGCCGTTTTCATTTCGGTTTCGATCTGTTCAAGCATTTCGCGGCTTTGACCATCCAGAAAATCGCAAGCGTCACTGACCCTTTGAACATAGTCCTCGCGTGAGATTCGGCCTATGCAGGGCGCAGTGCAGTTTTTGATGATATGGTCGAGGCAGTGTTTGAACTCAGCCTCGCCGGGCTCAATTGCCCTGCAGGAACGGAGACCGAATCGTTTCTTTATCGCCTCCAGTGTGGATCGGACGGCGCCCGCATGGGCAAATGGGCCAAAGTAGCGGGCGCCATCCTCCTTTCGCAATCGCGTGAGAGCGAAGCGCGGCATCGCTTCAGAGAGATTCACCCGCACGACGAGGAAGCGTTTGTCGTCGCGGAAGCTGATGTTGTATTTGGGGCGGAATTCCTTGATCAGTCGGCCTTCGAAAAGCACGGCTTCGGCGTCGCTGCCCACGATGTGGTATTCCAAGTTCCACACGCTTTCAATCAGGGCACGGGTCTTGAGATCAGCCGAATGTTTGCGCGAGGGCATAAAGTAGCTGCTCACCCGCTTGCGAAGATCACGTGCCTTGCCGACATAGATCACATGGTTCAAGCGATCCCTCATCACGTACACGCCGGGCTTGTGCGGCATATCGCGAAGCATCGCTTGAAAATCGGCTCTTGGTGCTTGGGACCCCATTACAAATCGATCATGCCTCATTCACTCATCCTGTGCAACAGGCCCGAGATATCTGAGAGCGAAAGACGTCAGTAAAAACATAATGCCCGTAGAGCAGAGCTCTACGGGCATCAGTGCTATGAAAACCCGACAAAACAGTCGGGAAATTTTTTTACTTGGTTGTTTTCTTGATCGCTGGACGAACGACAACATAGGAACCTTTGGCTCCAGGAATCGCTCCTGCGACCACGATCACTCCCTCTTCACTCCGTACTTGAAGGACGCGGAGGTTTTGGACAGTGACTTGCTCATCACCCATGTGACCCGGCATGCCCATGTTTTTCCAAACACGACCTGGAGTGGAGCGGTTACCGATGGCGCCATTTCGACGATGCATCGTTGAACCGTGGGTCATTGGCTGACCTGCAAAATTGTGACGCTTGATCGTGCCTTGGAAACCTTTTCCTTTGGATTGACCGATGACGTCCACGAATTGACCGACTTCGAAGTTGGTGACAGGAAGTTCGGCGCTTTCAGGAGTCACTGCGTTGTCAGCGAGGCGGAACTCACGAATGAACCGCTTGGCCGTGGATTCCGTTTTGGCGAAGTGACCGGTCATGGCCTTGCCAACGCGTTGTGGTTTCTGGTCATCAAAACCGACTTGAACAGATGTGTATTTGTCCTTTTCGATTGATTTCGTCTGGAGAATGCGATTGCCGCCGGCAGCGATGACGGTGGCTGGTGAGACGCGACCCTTTTCATCATAGATGCGGGTCATGCCGAGTTTTTTTCCGAGTAGTCCTATGCTCATAGCGATCAGATTTTGATTGTGATGTCCACGCCAGCCGGAAGATTCAGTTTCCGGAGTTCATCGACGGTTTTGGATGTGGGGTCCACAATGTCCAAAAGACGTTTGTGGGTGCGAATCTCAAATTGTTCCATCGATTTTTTGTCAACGTGGGGCGAACGATTGACTGTGAATTTTTCGATGCGGGTCGGAAGCGGGATTGGGCCGGTTACTTTCGAGCCGGTGCGCTTCGCGGTTTCGACGATATCCGATGCCGAGGCATCTAGAATGCGGTAATCGAATGCCTTGAGGCGGATTCGAATTTTTTGTCCAGTAGTTGCTGCCATATTATAAAGAGCGAATTGGTTGTTGTTTTGCTTTTCCCGCCAAATTAAAGCGGGACGCGCACATTAGGGATTCTCTTGATATTTGCAAGAGGAAATTGACATTTAATTTCCTTTTTTATTGTTACGTGGTGCGTTTGTTTTTTGGGCATCGCATCTCATGGAAATGGAACTGGAAATGGAACTGGGAGGAAGCCTCTTTTTAGAAGTTGCAATCTTGCGATGAGCCAAGGGGGTTGGTAGTGTGAGGCTAATGAACTATTGGTTCTCTGTTATTTCGTGTGTGGTGATTTGCATTGCATCCGCTTGCCGCCCTGCCCCCGTGACGCCGCCGGTGGAGTTATCAAAGCCTGCGTCAGGGGAGGCGCCTTCGGAATCGCCTACACCCACTCCAGCGCCCCTCAAGATCATTGATGTCGGAGTTTTTCTTCCACTCAAGGGCGAATCTCAGGCAAGTGGGGAAGCGGCATTAAACGGTATGATAATCGCTTCGGAGGTGATCAATGCCAAGGGGGGAATCGATGGTCAATTGATACGATTGATCGTTCGAGACACGAAGTCCCAAGCCGACAGGGCAGGGGAGGCGGTGAAGAATTTACTCGAGGTTGATCATGTTTTCGCTGTTGTTGGAGGTGTGTCCGCTGGGAGTGACGAAGCCGCGCGGATGGCTAATAAGCTTAAGATTCCCATGCTCGCGCTGGGGTCCACGATGCCGGGTGTTCCTGACAAAGAGCCTTGGGTCTTTCGCCTTTCGGCTGTTGATTTTTTCTCGGCAAAAGCGATGGCGAGTTTTTCGCCCACCATTGGAGGCACTCGTGCGATTGTTCTTTATGATATCTACAGCCCGTATGCGCGAAATCTTGGGGTGGCCTTTACTCAGCACTTTAAAAGTGGGCCTATGAACGTGGTGGCCGGCGAATCATACGACCTTACTTTGCGGGACTTTTCGAAGCCGTTGACCATGATCAAAAGAAAAAACCCAGATGTTATTTATTTGCCGGCACCGGCAGATCAGGCGGCCCAAATTATCAAACAAGCACGCGCAATGGGTCTAAATATGCCGATTCTTGGTACAGGTTCCTGGGATTCCCTAGAGTTTCTTTCTGCGGCGGGAGACGCAGCCAACGATTGTTACGTTCCGGCCCGCTACAATCCTAAGCCCAACACCGATTCTGGTCGTGCTTTTTCGGATGCCTACGAGCTGAAACATTCGACCCAGCCCCCAGCCATGGCCGCTCTTGGCTACGATGCGATCAAGGTTTTGGCCTATGCGATTGTGACGAGTGGCGGCATTGACAATGAAGGATTGGGTGATTCGCTACGTTCGATCGTCAACTTCTCTGGAATTACCGGTCCCATCACCTTCGATCCGGAATCGCTCATTTCGTATCCCATCTCGATTTTGAAGGTCAAAAAGGGGAAGTTGGTTATTTTGGAGACGATTCCGCTCCAGGACTAACTTGCAGCAGGTTGGATGAGCTCGATTTCGTAGCCGTCAGGAGCATCGATGAAGGCAATCACCGATCCATTCGAACTGCGATGAGGGCCATCACTGAGTGGATAGCCGAGCGCGGCGGAGTGTTCAGCGAAGGCGGAGAGATCCTCTACCTCAAAAGCGAGGTGTGTGAGATCCGGGCCAACGAGTACGGGACCGCTTGCATCGTATTTGCATATTTCAATCAATTCCTCGCTACCTGGGGCCTTGAAAAAAACCAACTTCGATCCCCTTCCACTCTCGCTACGGCGGACTTCTTCGAGGCCGAGAACATCTCGATAAAAGGCGACTGTTTTATCGAGATCGCTGACGCGGTAGCGGGTGTGGAGTAGTTTTTTTACCATAAAAATTGGATTGGTGTGGAGTGTCGAGCGTCCTTGGATTTTCGAGTGTACAGACGCCCGCCAAAGGAACGTTTGATCAATAACCCGCTTCCCCCTCCTATCGCAAGCGGTGAAAAAGTGGATTTTTCTTGCGGGTGCTAGAATCGGCGGATAAAAAAAGAGCATAGAAGTTTATTCCGTAGTGAATTGCTTCTCCTACAAGGAAGGGTGGCTGAGTCCGGTTTAAGGCACTCGACTCGAAATCGAACGTAGGGTAACCTACCGCGGGTTCGAATCCCGCCCCTTCCGCCACAAAATCCGCAGAGCGGATTCATAAAGAAAAA
>CAMDOJ010000109.1 GCA_945903555.1 Chthoniobacter flavus | reverse complement strand
TCTTCAACGAGCTTCACCATGCGGGCAAGAGTGGAATCCTCGGCACGTTTGGTTACGGTCAACTCGAGTCCGCCGCTTTGGTTGAGCGTACCAGCGAAGAGGATACTGCCGATACTCTTGGTCACTGGCATGGATTCGCCAGTGAGGCTCGATTCATCGATGTGGCTGGAACCTTCGATCACGGTGCCGTCAACGGGAACATGCTCGCCGGGTCGAAGCACAACGATGTCGCCGATGTGGAGTTCCTCGACGCGGACAAGCGTGGTGGTGCCATTGCATTTCACGAGCGCCTTATCGGGTCGGAGTTTGAGCAGGGAGTGGATGGCTCGCTGGGTGCGTTCCAAGGCGTAGCTTTGAAGAACATTCGAGAAACAAAAAAGGAACAGGAGCAAAGCGCCCTCGAAGGGTTGACCGACAATACCAGCGCCTATCGCGGCCAACACCATAAGAACATCGACGTCCAAAGCACCTCCGCGCAACGATGCCACAGCCGAACGCACGCCTTGCTGACCACAGAAAAAGTATGCGCCGCCATAGAGAATCCATGTGGTCAGAGCCGCTTTGCCAAGCCAGTGGTCGGAAGCAAGGGAAGTGAGAAGAAAAAGAAAGCCCAGAGCACACGAAAGTTCTTCGTTGAGGGAGCCTGATCGGATTCTTTGCCAAAGTGACCGATCGACCTCGAGTGCTGGCGGCTCGTAGGCGCTCACTTTAGCGCCGGCAGCACGGATTCCCTCCATGACCGTTTTCTCATCAGCCAGGGTTTCGTCAAAAGTGAGACAGAGGATTTTACCGATATAAGTCGCCGTCGCCTTGCGGACGCCGGGTAGCTTTTTCATTTTACGCTCGAGGCGGATAGCACAGGCCTCGCAGGCTTTTCCGTCTAGACGCAGAGTGCGCTTTTGCAAGGCCGGGCCCATCGGATGACTTTCTGCGATGCGGCGCAAATCGTCTTCGCTGAGTGCCGAGGGATCATACTCGATTTCAAGCGATGGCTTGCCGGGGATGGGATTCACGCTGACCACGCCCTCATGGTCCGCGATCGACCGAGTGGTTTGCTTTAGCGATTCCTGCGTATCGTTTTCGACACTCATAAAAAAAGAAAACTAAGCACGCTCACGCATCCGCGCACGGCAAAAAAATCAGTCTTTACGTCGCTGTCGTACATAGTGAAGAACGCATTCCCCATCAGAGAGCGTGTGTTTTGCCAAACGGAATAATAGTGGTTCGGGCAAAAGCTCGTCCGGCAGGCCGGTGAGGGAAGGCGCAGCGGAACCACCGAAAATCACCGGAGCGATCGTCAGGCGAATTTCGTCTAGAAGATCCTCTGCAGCGAGAGATCGAAGGAGTTGGCCGCCGCCTTCGCAAACGAGACGCTTGACCCCATAGTCACGACGGAGCATGGCCAGAGCTTTGCGAAGAGGGACAGACGGAGCGCCAAAAAGCAATAGATCGCAATGCGGCGCTATCGCGTCACGGATGTCTTGAGGCATCCGTGAAGTCGAAAGAATAACTAAAGGCGATGATGTGTAGGAAAAAATCTTGGAGGCGGGATTGAAGCGCCCTGCATTGCTAATAACAACGCGGAGGGGTTCTGGCGGTAGCCCTTGGCTCACGCGATCTTCGCGAAGATCGAGGCGGGAGAGGCCCATGCTCATGGTGTCGGCTTCCACCGTTCCACGGCCTACGAGAATCGCGTCGTTCGCTGCCCGTATCAAATGGAGTCGCGACTTGTCGGCGGTCGAAGTGAAGCGTGAGGGAGTTAGGTTTTTTGTGCTGATTTTTCCATCAGCGGTCATGGCAAAGTGAGCGCAAACACGCGGCACTCGGAGGGCTTGGCCTGCACTCATGAGTCCAATTTATGTCCGCTCGCAGCGTTCGCTTCGACCTGATGCTCGAGAGTTTCGACAGCACCCTGCATATCGGCCATGTGAGGGAGATCGTGATTGGACGAGCGGTAGAGAAGGTAGATGGCTCCACCAACAAGACTCCAGAAGACGGTCATCATAAAACCGGAAAGAGAGATAAGGGTCGCGATGGATTCAGGGGTAGAATAAAGACCGCCTAGAATTTTTATAAATAAGGCTTCGCGAAGCCCCGCGCCTCCGACGCTGATCGGAAGCGCCGTGACAGTGGAAACGATCGGCGATACGCAAAAAAGGTTTGATAGATCAAGTCCTGCGCTAAATGCCTTTGCTCCGAAATAAAACGTAGAAAAGAAGAGGAAGTGCGCCGGTAGGGAGAGAAGGAACGCGTAAGTGACGGATTTTCCTGAGCGCGCATATTCGGCAAAGGCGGAAGCCGCCTCCACGATTTTAGCCCGGGCTGGAAGCCATTGAGGAAGTCGGGTGGTGAGATGCAATCGATCCACCAGCCATGCGACAAGAATGAATCCCAGTGAACCTCCCAGGATGATCGCGACTGTGATAACGACCAGTCTTGTGAAGTCATGCGAAATAAGCGCATCCCAGTGGCATAGGATCATTACGGCCGAGATGACGGCGAGCGCAAGAAGTCCGACAATCCTGTCGATGAAGACGCTCAAGAGAGCGCCAGCCTTCTTAAGCGGAGCCTCGCGTATGATGAGGAAAATCTTAACGATGTCCCCGCCAGTTGCTCCGATAAGAAACAAGTTAAAAAACATGCCCACGAGGACAATGCGAAGCGCTCGAGAAAAAGAGACAACGATTCCTTGGACTCTCAGGAGGATAAGCCAGCGCTCGACCTGAATTAATAGCCCTACACCGATCGCGAGCAGTCCCGGAAGAAACCACCACAGATCCGCTGTTTTTAGTGCTGCAAGAATTTTTTGATTTTGATCGGGATTCCGAAAAATCCACCACAAGAGTCCCGCCGTGATGAGAAGCTGAATAGCGGTAAGGATGTATTTTTTCATCTGCAGTTAAAAAGTTGCTTCCAAGCGGCGGCGGCTTTCTGAATGTCGGCTGCTTCAGTGCGCGGGGACATCTCAAAAACGGTGGCGCATTTTTTAGGTAGAAGCGAAACAAGTTTTTCGAGCGGAGTGTCGCCAGTGAACGGTGGGCAATGATCGCGAAAGGGCCAGCGTGTATCGTGGATGTGACAACCGATCAAAAGTGGGGACATCTTTTCCAGCCATTGAAAATGGTCGAAAAAGCCAAGGTTGTGTTTGATCTGAGCATGTCCGAAATCGTGCCAATAACCCACATGAGGAGAATTAAGCGATTGAAAAAAAGCGACCATTTCACGCTCCAGTGGAGCGGCTTCATAATGCTCGCGGTTTTCGATGCCCAGCCGAACGCCTTTTTTGCCAGCATAGGCCGCCAGTTCACTCAGACATCCCAGAATTAATCGATTGTATTTCTCGGAAACCCTTTCGCGTGCCTGGATCGCATCCAGTCGCTTCTTCACAAAGGCCCGAGTGAGAAATTTTCCGTCGGTGACCATTTTTTGTAGAGGGGCGGTGAGTTTAAGTTCGCGGATGCGACCTGTGTGAACAACCACAAATGGCGCGCCTAACTCGGCTGCCCAGTCGATCGTGATTCGCGAGAGTTTTGTAGCGCGGTCGCGGTCGGCGGCGCGAAGAGAAGTAAACTCATAGCAGTCCGGTGAGTCCGTCTGAACCTCAACAGGCGTGGGCAGGAAATTATGAACGCTCGATATGGCAAACTGGTATTTCTCCCGCGCAGCGAGAATGCCTTCGAGTTGCGAGGAGCGAATGCCGTGGCTGATCTCGATAGTGTCGAATCCGAGGCCCAAGATTTCCTCAACCATCGAGCGGCCATCGTGGTGTTTCCAGGAATTCCAGCATGTTGAAAGTGAAAGGCTCATGGGTAAAGCGGATTTAAAATACTATGGGCCGAATCGAGTCCGGAGGAAATCGCAGATTGAATGCTCGCCCCAGATGCCCAATCGCCAGCGGCAAAAACTCCCGTCGGAAGGTTCGGGAAGGGCTTTCGGTTGGCAAACCTCGGCGGTTGTGCAGGCACGGCATAGGGGACGCGAATCGTCTCCAGATATTCCAGAGAGGCGGAAGCGTTAGGAAAAATGGCGGCGATTTCCATTTTAACTGCGTGTGCAAGCGACTCGTCAGAAAGATCAGAAAAACCGAGCACGCTCGCGGTGATTAGGTGAAATCCACGCGGAGCAAATTCGGGTGCCACATTGGTGACTTGTGCAAAATGGCGCACAAGACCAGAACCGCTTTCGGGAAGAACCAAGCAAGGATTGGGATAGATGGATTGACGCGATTTGAAATACACCACGGCCACGCTCCGAGCGCGTTCTGGAGACGGTCGTTCCAGAAGCTGACAAACAGTAGGTTCGTCGAGCGCGAGAACGATGGAAGAAGCCGCGATGTGTTCACCGTTTTTCAATGTCACTCCGCAGGCGCGCTCGTTTTTGATGTCGAGAGCCATAACCCGAGTTCGCAAGCGAAGAGAGTTTGAGGGTAGTGCAGAAGCCATTTGCGCGGGGAATGCGGCGATGCCGCCCGCCGGAAGCCAAGCGCGGCCAGTGGAGAATTTTTTGAGATAATAAAGGAAAAGCCCCGCGCTCGTTCCAAGGTCTCCGTCGAGAAGAACGCCGCCAAAAAAAGGTTGCGCAAATCGGGAGACAAAAAAAGCGCTGAAGCCAAATCGGCGGAGAAAATCCTGAGTGGAAAGATCGTCCCTTCGTGCGCAGCGAGCAAGTAGGAGGGAATCACTCGACATCACCGTACGGGTCACAAGGGCACCAAGGAGAAGTTTGTCCCGCAAAGAAAAGGCCGTTGTGGTGAGGTCCTCAACAAGGGCATGGGGATGACGGAGGGGATTCGCCAAATGCGTCAATCGGCCTCCATGAGCGAGGAGTGCCCCAGATTCAAAGTATCGCGGCTTCAAGGCGGGTATATCGACCACTTTTGCAACGGCGCTATAAGAACTCAGGACAACCTGAAAACCATGATCCAGAGTGAATCCATCGCGATGGCTGGTACGGAGGCGTCCGCCGGGGGCGTCAGCGGCATCAAGGAGAAGGAACGGCTTGCCTTGGCGTTGCAACGCGGTGGCGCACGCAAGACCAGCCAGCCCGGCACCGACAATAACAATCATGCCCGGAACCTTCTATTTCTGGCGAAGAAAAGAAAAATGGATTTCATCAGCCTGCGACGCGATCGAGCCAAGACGGATTTTCGATGGCGTGTTCATGGATTTCACAAAGTATCATTTCCAGTGTGGCTTCGGGTTTCCAGCCCCACGTTATTTCAGCGAGGGAAGAATCGAGGATCGCCCAAGGGATATCGAATGGGCGGATTGCATCGGAATGGGAGAGCAATGCGGGATCGTTATTCGGTGCGGCAGGCCCCGATTTCAGCGTACACCAAGCGGAAAGCTCTTTAAGGGACATGGAATTCGGGAGTCCGCCGGCAAAGTTAACGATACGAGGCTTATCATTTCCGCGATGGTCTATTTGGCGAAGCAGTACAGAAGCGAGATCACGCGGATGGAGGCAGTCGCGAACTTGAAGTCCAGATCCGCCAAATCCGATGTAGCGAAGAGGGCGACCGGCCATCCAGCTGTGAATCCAATAAGAAAAAATCCCCTGGTCGGCTTTTCCAAATTGACCGGCGCCGGCGAGAACCCCGCAACGGTTGATCCAGACAGGAAAACCAAAAGCTTCGCCGTATTCTAGGGCGAGCCATTCCGAGCAGAGCTTCGTGCTTCCGTAAAGGCTGATCGGAGGTTGGGTCGAAAAATCTTCCGTGATTCCAGCATGCGACCAACCGGGACCGCTTGCGGTCGGCGGCATCTCAAATCGGCTCGCTGAATGCGATATGGGCAACGCAGCCATGGCCGCGATGGAGTAGACGCGACTCGTGGACATAAGCGTGAATCCGGCATTCCATTTTTTGCAAAGCTCGAGGAGGTTCATGGTGCCGTAGAGGTTTTGATCCACCAATTCGCGGCTGCTAGTGCCGCCATCGACTCCCGCAAGCACGCTGGGATTCGCGGCGCAG
>CAMDOJ010000108.1 GCA_945903555.1 Chthoniobacter flavus | reverse complement strand
TCTCAAGGGAAATCGGAACTTTTCACGGGGGCGCATACGCCGTCGATACGGTCCCGCGATTTGCAGGAGTTATTGAACGAGGTGGGGGCGGTAAATCCTATCTTGATCGGATGGTCATTGGGGGTGATGGAAGTGCTCGACTATTTAGCGAGGTATAAGCACTTCCCAATTGCAGGTCTCGTGCTGATTGATAACTCGATCGGCGAGGGGCAACCCCCATTGTCGGGGAAGTCGTCATCCAAGAGCCAAGCGCCAGTAAAGGATCGTTCGGCCTATTTGAAAGATTTTACACTCGGGCTGACAAAGAAGCCGATGCCGCGTGGCCTATACGATACGATCTTTGCATCCGCTTCTCGAATGCCCCGGAGTGTTGCTCAGGAATTGGTGAATAAGCCATACCCACGCGAATACTGGCGCGACACGTTGCTCAAACAAAAGGTCCCGATTTTGTATGTGATTCGACCACGCTTTCAAGAACAGGGGCAAATTTTGGCCGCAAAGCGCCCGAAGCTTGCGCGGGTGGAAGTTTTTCCAGAAGCGGGGCACGCCCTCTTCATCGACGAACCTGAGAAGTTTAACCGCATTCTCTCGCAATTTGCTCAAAAAACATGGGCAAATCCTTTGAATGTGCGATAGCATTTCCAAGCATGTCCCAAATCCAAAAAGCTGACAGCTAGGCGATGCCAGCACAAATTTCTCTACTCACGGCTGTTCTTCTCGTCATAGCCAGCATGCTCGGATCGGGGATTTTGACTACGACCGGCTCGATTGTCTCGTGTGTGAAATCGGCTGACGCCGTCATACTCGTATGGGGAATCGCGGGTTTACATGCCCTATTTGGAGCCTATTGCTACGGGAGCATCATGCGACGGATGCCGGTCAACGGGGGCGAGGCGAGCATGCTCAAAAAATTCTTCACACCGGCGTTGGGAGAGATTGCCGGGTGGGTTTCCTTTATCGTGGGCTTTGCCGCATCGAATGCGGCAACGGCAATCGGCTTCGGTGCCTATCTTGAAAAGGCCGTGCCTAATTTTACAATGGATCTTAAGGTGCCGGCTTTAGTAGCGATTGTTTCCGTGACGGCACTTCATTCGCTCACGGGTCCGCTCGGATTGCGGATTCAAACAGGAATGGCCGCATTGAAGTTCGCGATGCTTTTAGGCTTAATGGTGTGGGGGCTTTCGTTTGCTCCAATGCCCGCTGTGTTGAGTGCTGATGCGGCTATTTCCGCCACTCCATTCGGATCGGCATGGGGTGTGGCCATCATGCTATCGATGTTTGCTTACTTGGGCTGGAGCGCAGCGATCTACTCGGCTGCGGAGACTCGTGATGCAAGGCGAAATGTACCTCGGGCGATGATGATCGGTACGTTGGTGGTTTTGATCCTCTATGTCGGCGTGAATCTCGCTGTTCTACGACATATACCGATCAGCGAACTGGCTTCGGAGAAGGCCGTCATGGAATTGCTGGCGAAGAAGCTTTTTGGAAGCGGGGTTGCGGAGATTTTTTCCGGAGTGGTTGCCTTTGCACTGCTATCCTCGCTGGGGGTGTCTGCATTTCTGGGGCCGCGCGTCTTGAAGACCATGCTTCAGTGGTATCGCAAGAGTCCCTCTCGGGAACAAGCTCCTGGATTGCTTCTCATCTGGCTGCAGGCGGCAATATCAATGATCATGATCGTCTCAGGAACTTTTGAGCAAATTCTGACAGTGACAGGATTTTTGCTCGGAGTATTTCCGATAATAGCCGTGCTAGGATTATACACTCGCGTTGCTAATGAATCGCATCCCGTATCGGCTTTGACGCGCCTTGTGGCTGTACCAATTTTTATCTCGGGATCTGCTCTGATTCTTGTACTTGGGGCGATCGAAAAACCAGCCGAAATGGCTGTCGCTGCCGTTATTCTATTTTTGATTTATATGCTGCGTCGCTGCGTCTCAGGCGGTCTCACGCGGGACATTGCTGAAAATGAAAAATCTTCAACTATCCATACCGACCAATCACCATAACACAAAAATGTATCGTATCCTCTTTTCTCTGTCGTTCCTGCAATGTCTTCTATTGAGCGATTCTCGTGCGCAGACCGCTCCCGACGTCCTAGCGCGAGATTATATCGGCTTTGCGAGTCCTCAAGAGGGGACCCTCGAAAGTGGAAAGCCTCCTGAGATCAGTCACGTTTCTCCTGGGAAAAAATCGTGGGATAATTATGAGAAAACAATTGGCGCGCCACTGAAAAAATGGGCTGGGGAGCAGATTGCAGCGAGCCCAAGAGGAACCGTCTTCTATCCCTTTTCGGGGCCGGACTTTGTAACGGTGGGACAGTTTTTTCCAGAAGCAGATCGCTACATATTAGCAGCGATTCAGCCGGCCGGACCACCAGTCGACACGATGGCGATGCCGATTCCTGACGGGGAGGCTTTCAAATCTAAATTTCTTACGGAGTGGGTTAAGTTTGGCCAGTTGGGATTCTTTCGAACGATTGATCTGAATGAGAATACGGTCAGCGTGACGGCTAGGCTCACTTCAACGCCTGTGTTGATGGCTTTTGCCGTGGCTTTGGGTTATCGCGTGGATTCCGTGAGCCCACTGCAATTTAACACGCAGTCCGGGGACTACGAACCTCAGGAAATCTCACCTCAATCAACGTGGAATTCCGTCAGATTGAAATTATCAAGGTCGGGACGAGAAGCCATTCTGGACTATGTCTGTATCGATTTATCAGACAGTGGACTGAAGCCAAATTCCCCTCAACGCGGATGGATTGAGCTGACTGCAAAAAATCCCGTGCTTCTCAAGGCCGCTTCCCATCTTTTACCCGACCCATACTTTTCCGCCTGCCGTGCGGCAATCGTAAATGGTGCACCCATGCTCATTCAGGATGAAACGGGGCTTGATTATGGTGATCTCAAAAAAATGGGAGACGTTAAGCTTTATGGCCGTTTTACCGGAGTTCACAAATTATTCAAACAACAGCAACCCGAGCTGATCGCCGCCTATGCGGCTGCGGGTAAAGATACGCTCCCACTTCCTTTTGCCTACAGCTACCAGAAGGCCTCGGAACGTCGATCTTTGCAGGTCGTGCGTCGAGTGCCTTGATGTAATTAACCCTTCTTCAAAATCGGGATTCGCTTTTAATACTTATCACATTATTTCCAGCCACGTGCTTCGATGCTGTCGAGATGGAGTGTGATGGGGTCTGTGCGTTTGGGGATGTCTTGGATGCTGAGAGAGTCAAGGAGAGGGGTGCTTGTAGCTTTCAGTTGGGTGGCTTCATACCAGTTTAAATAGTCTGTGATGAGGTCCATTTTTTCGAGCATTTGGGAACGGACTTTCTCGAGGCCGGTGATTTTATCTCCAAGTTTGAATTTGGGTTTTTGGGCAAGGATCGTCGTGATGCCTAAGTATTCTTTCACGATGGGGCGAAGGAAAGGGTGGGAACGGAATTCCAAGTTGAGAAGTTGGCCGGCGGCCTGCTGCATAAGGAAAGCTCCTCCTCTGCCGCGTGCGGAGGCAAGCAGAGCCTCGGCCAAGGGTGGCTCGGGGGATATGGATGAGCGGTTTGGGGTAGCTTGCGCAAGGAGGCTCGATAGCTCTTTGTCTGTTTCTGTGACACTCAGGGAGAGGAATTGCTGAGGCAGGGAATTTTGAGCTATTTCGAGAGTCCACATTTTTCCGATTTCGGTAGGGTCTTTT
Organism: Chthoniobacter flavus; assembly: GCA_945903555.1. Taxonomy (GTDB): domain Bacteria; phylum Verrucomicrobiota; class Verrucomicrobiia; order Chthoniobacterales; family Terrimicrobiaceae; genus UBA967. The sequence goes on along the minus strand of CAMDOJ010000108.1, from coordinate 2,305 downwards.
TGAAGTGAAGAAAAAAATGGGATCAGGGATTCGAATGTGGCTTTGGAACCATGTTGGGACTCGAGATAATCCGTCAACTGGTTTCGCGAATCAGGGAGTTTACGTAACACTTTCACGAGTGCTAGGGCTTTGGCTCGGTATAAAAGGAGAGAGACTTTATCGAGGCGTGTTGGATTTTCATGTAGGAACTCATCGAAGTTCGGCGGGCGCTTTGACGAGATGAGTGCTGAATAAACACCTTCCGGTGCGGCGTTTTCTTGCCGACGGAAATTCTCGGCCATCCCGAATACAAGCCACTCTGGAGGGGCTGTAGTTTTGTTTCCCGCACGTGGGGGATTTTTTTTATGGATTACATGGAAGGCGAGGGCGCGAAATAGGGCGGTTTCAAAATCGCCGTTTTCGAGAGCGGAAGGGGAGGCGATGTCGACTTGGATTTTCATCCCCCCGCCATCGGTCTCGAAAAGGGAGTTTGTGACAGGGGGGGCGCTGCGGGGGAGTGATTTTTTGGTGAGATCTTGAATGATGATCGGAGCTGCCGAAGGGATTTCACACTTGATGAATTTATTCCAAATGGCGAGTGCTTCATCCGCCGTCCGAGCTAGGCGGTTGCGTGTGGCTCGATCGGGAGAGTAAACCACAAAACCTCTGCTATGGCTTACCGTGCGCGTCGATGCGATGGAGTCTATCGCTTGTAGTCGAGGGCAGAAGCCTGTGACTAGGAGGAATAGAGAAAAGCTGAAGACTATTTGACGGTAGATTCCGGCCATCGCACTATGATACTCACAGGTGATATGATGATCGACGAGGCTGACTTCAAGGGGGCTAGGGCATTTTTAATCGAGTCATAGCACGGTCGAAATACCGGGAGTATCGAGGGGATCAGTATGGGATGTATGGGGAGGGATCCGATCCAGGCACCGGTGTAATCGATAATCGAACCGTTGGGTTTTGGACGCGGTTGAAGGCGAAGAGTGAAGATCAAGTCACGCTCATAGACTCGCTGCTTCATGACGAAGTCTAAATATCCTTCGTGGAGGTTGACGAAACACCCTTCGAAGGAAGTGTGAATTCCGAGATTATTCTTCATTGGGGAAAGGCGAACCCTTGTTGCCAAAAAATCGTTGAGCTTATCTTTGCTGATGCTCCAAGCTCCACTCGTGCTGGTTGCGGCAGCTTTTAAAGATCGAATCTGTGTCTTGAAAATCTCTTCATCTTGCGGAAGTGGGGCTTTTAACTCTTTGGTTGGATGCCCTTCAGTTAGGGATGCCGCGTCGGTATTCAGTGGGGTCAGGGCCAAGTAAAAAGCGTAAATGAGACCGGCGAGAAACGCCCATAAGCTCAAACCGCGCACGCCAAAAAGTGGTTTCCACGGTGAGGGTTTATTGAGTGATTTGAGGGGGGCGGGAGTTTTGAAACGCGTGATTTGTGGCGCAGAGGCACCGGGATTCTCATTTAATTTCGGTTTACTGACACCGTAAGTGGGAGCTACGGCTGAGATGTTGTCTCCACAATCAAGGCAAACGGTGCGTTTGTCATCGTTCTCAGCGCTGCATTTGCGACAGATTTTCACTGATGTATATTTAGCTGCTAGAACTAGGGGTGGATGGCTTGGATTCCGATTTGGCTGGAGCGGGAGTTGTTACTGTGGGTGTTGAAGGAGCGGCGGGTGCGGCAGGTGCGGCTGCGCTAGACTCGCTTTGAGCAGCTTTTTTGTAGCCTTCGCTACGGTAGTCCGTGATGTAAAATCCAGATCCTTTGAAGATGAGCCCCGCGCCGGTTCCAATAAGACGGCGCACTTTGCCTTCGCCCCATTCGGGCATGCCGCAGGTGGTTTGCTGGCATGTCTCGAAGGGCTTATCTTTCATGGACTGGAAGGCCTCAAAGCTCTTTCCGCATTTCTCGCACTCGTAATCGTAGGTAGGCATATTTTTAGCTACCCTACCAGTCGCGCCGAATCACTGCAATACTGCTGGCGCTTTCCTTAGCGAACGGGTGGCTTGGGGCTTTGAGGTTTGTAAGTGATAGAAACGATTCTTTTCTGCACGTTGTTTGCGATTGTGCCAGTCGTGGAATCATAGACCGAACGAGTGAAGTAGATGAGCGCCGAGCCAGTGGACTTTGGATCAAAATAGGGATCCCCCGTTGGAACCTTGATATCGAGAGCGGCATCCCCGCTAGATGTGAGTCCGATATCATGGGCGAGGAATTGGCCCCACCCGTAGATCCAATCCGAGAGGTTGCGATTATTGGGTTCCGTGGCGGTGAGTTCGCACAGGGAGTTGCTCACGAGTCTCGCGCTTGGGCG
>CAMDOJ010000107.1 GCA_945903555.1 Chthoniobacter flavus | reverse complement strand
TGCAACTGCTCTGGAGTTCCAAGCAGACCAAGGCTTCAATCTGGATTCCCTTGAAACGATTCCCAGTGCCATCTTCGCGCCCTCTGGTGAATATGGTGTTGATCTCTTGAAGTAATGAAAGTCGATCCGATTCAGGATCACTCACGCGGTACTTCTTCCAACTGCCGCTGGAACGAATTCATCCGGACTTTTTCAAGGCTCAATTTTCCTGCACTACCCCGTGTGAGCAATCAATGAATTTTTCAGTTTTCAGTTTCGTTTCGTTCGTGGATTGTTGGGGGTTCGATGAACATTCCATCTCGCATTGCTTCTTTGCATAAGAAAGTGGATCTCGCCTTGGGGCGTTGGTTGCCTGATCCCAAGACGGCGACGATCCATCGCGCGATGCATTATAGTCTTTTTGCTGGTGGGAAGCGGATGAGGCCGGTGCTATGTCTAGCCGCGGCGGAGGCTTGCGGCGGGCGTTGGCAGGCGGCTTTGCCTGCCGCTTGTGCAGTCGAGTGCATTCATACGTATTCGCTCATTCACGATGATCTGCCGTGCATGGATGATGATGATTTTCGGCGGGGGCGACCGACCTCGCACAAGGTTTTTGGCGAGGGAGTGGCGGTGCTGGCGGGTGATGCGCTGTTGACGATGGCCTTTGAAATCCTCGCTCGCACGAAGGAAACGGCCCGCTATCGCCCTCAAGCGTTTTTTCTGTATCTCGCGAAAGCGGCAGGCAGTGCCTACCTCATCGGGGGCCAAGTGGCCGATCTGGAAGCAGAGAATAAAAAAACAAGCCTGCGCGAGTTGATGAATATTCATCGGGGCAAAACCTCCTCGATGATTGCGGTGAGTCTTAGGCTAGGGGCGATGTCCGCGAATGCCAGCGCACGCGATCTCAAGGCGCTCACCGAGTTCGGAGAAAACCTCGGCCTCGCCTTCCAGGTGATCGATGACATTTTGGACGTGACCCAGAGCAGCGAAAAGCTAGGGAAAAGCGCCGGCAAGGATGTGGCCTCGGGCAAGGCGACATTTCCATCCGTGCTCGGATTGGAAAAATCCGTCCGCGAAGCGGCCAAGTTCACCGCAAGTGCCCGTAAAGCTCTCAAGCCCCTTGGCGAGCGCGGGGCCTTCCTCGCTGGCTTGGCCGACCACCTTCTTAATCGTGAAAACTGACCGTAGCCGCTGGATTTTTTTTGGAACCTTTTTTGGGGCGACGGCTTTTACGATCGCCGTTTGTTGGTTCGTGTGGGTGTTTTTATTGGTGCCGATGAGTAGCGCGGTGAAGACCGGTAATCGGTTGAAGGAGGCATTTCAGGTTGAGTTAGGCATCACTCCGCGCATCTTGGCAAATGCCGGTGCCATTTTTTCCCAGCATGCCGAGGGGGATTCATTTGTGGTGGCGGAGAGAACGATGGCGGTCGAGGGAAGATTGGATGGTCAGCCTCCGGGTTGGACTACGATGGCATTGAAGGCGGAATTCCGCGTTCAGGTGGGAATCTTCAACCGCGAGACATTTCAGATCAATGTTCGTAGGGGAGGGGAGGAGGCTGAAGTCGACGTGCCTAAAACCAAAATCGTTTTGCTTAAGATGATCGGTTCCCCGGCCGTCGATCCCGCTTCCATATCATGGGACTCGCTGCCCGAGCGCGCGAAGGAAAAAGGGCTTCTGATTTTGCAACGCGCCGCAAAGAAGAATGCCGTTGATAGCGGGCTCATGAACGAGGCGGCGGGCACATTGGAGACGAGGGTGGCGTCGATCGCTCGGAATGCCGGGTGCAGGGTGGTTTTTGTTTCAAAACTGACGGAGCCATAATGCGTTGTCTATCAGTATTCGGGTCAAAAAAGCGGCTCCGCTAGGCAAGTGTGGCTTGCGCCAGTGGGGAGTAGTGCGTAGTTTCGGGGTTGCATGCAACGGTGGTTATTTTGGATTTGCCTTCTTCTTTTTGTGACGGGACTGGTGGCGGTGCCGGGGCTTGATCGTGCCAATGTGCGGGTGGCGGATGGGTTTGATCATCCCATCGGAAAACCAGACGCCGAAGGATACTATATGGCTCGGGGTTTTCTTTCGTATCATCCTGGGGAAGACTGGAATGGAGTGAAGGGTGGGAATAGCGATCTGGGGGCTCCCGTTTACTCTATCGGGGATGGTTATGTGACTTTTGCCATGGATGCGCGTATGGGATGGGGGAATGTGGTGCTTGTGCGTCATGCCTATGTGGAGAATGGGAAAACGCAGTTCGCCGATTCCATGTATGCTCACCTCAACACGATATTGGTCAAAAAGGGGCAGGCGGTTTCGCGTGGTCAGCAGGTGGGAACGATCGGGACAAACCGTGGGATGTATAAGGCCCATTTGCATTTCGAGATACGCAAAAACCTTTATATCGGCATCAATCGCTCTGCCTTCGCTAAAGATTTTTCAAACTACTTTCGGCCTGGTCAGTTTATCGCGCAGCGTCGGCGTTTGCCTACAGGGGGCAAAGTGGCTTCCATTCCCATTAACAGCTACAGAACCGATAGGGTAGGCATGCAATATCCCGCTGCGGCAAACTCGCTCATTACCCAACCCCAAGGCGAGAAGTCGTCGACCAAAGGAAAGTTTAACGTGAATCGCTTTGAGGATACTAATCCTTAGGTTTTGGGGACCATTGCATGGAAAATCCTAACGCACCCCTTTTTCTCATTGCCGGCAGTGGCGACTACCCTCGATTGGTGATCGAGGGGGCACGCAAGGTTGGTGTGACTCGCATTGCCATGGCTGTGTTCGAAGGCGAAACAGATCCAACCCTCGCCGCGATGGTGGATGTCACATTTCCGATGCGTGTCGGACAACTCGGCAAACTCATAGAGGCCGCCCGCCAATCTGGGGCGACACGCGCGCTCATGGCGGGTCAAATCACCCCCGCGCATCTTTTCAACCTCCGTCCCGATTTCAAAGCGCTGGTGCTTTTGGCGAAGCTCAAGGAGAGGAATGCCGAGTCCCTCTTCGGCGCGGTCGGGACCGAATTGACGAAGGTTGGTGTCAACCTCATTTCGGCCACGACGTTTCTCGATGACCACCTCGCCACGCTGGGCCTCATTGCCGGGCCACGCCTCAAGCCGCGCCACATCGAAGATCTCGACTACGGCTTCCGCATCGCCAAGGAAACGAGCCGCCTCGATATCGGCCAGACGGTCGTTGTCAAAAATGGCACCGTGCTCGCGGTGGAAGCTTTTGAGGGAACAAACGAAGCCATTCGCCGGGGAGGCAAGCTGGGCAAGGGCGCGGCGACGCTTGTGAAAGTGTCGAAGCCTAATCAAGACATGAGATTCGATGTGCCTGTCGTGGGAACCAAAACCCTTGAAGTCGCCGCGGAGGCGGGGATTCGAGTCATTGGTGTCGAAGCGGGATCCACGATTCTACTCAACCGACCAAAAGTTTGCGCCCTCGCCGAGTCACTCGCTATAACTATTTACGGAAAATGAAAACCATTCGCACAGGAGTCGTCGGCGTCGGGCACATGGGTGCCAACCATGCCCGCATTTACAGTGAAATCCCAACCAGTCGTCTCACGGCCGTTTACGATCAAAACCCAGAGGCGGCTTCTGCGGCGGCGAAGCGCTTTCATTGTCAAGCGGCGGAGAGTCTCGAGGCTTTCGCTTCCATGGTGGACGCAGCGACGATCTGCACGCCGACCGTCACGCACCATGCTGTGGGCATGTTTTTACTCGAACAGGGAAAGCATCTGCTCATCGAAAAGCCGATCGCCGACACGCCAGATCATGCTCGTGAGCTTGCCGAACTTGCTGCCGCGCGCGGTTGCGTGCTTCAGGTCGGGCATATCGAACGCTTCAATCCTGTCCTCCACGCCCTCGAAGCCCAGCTGAATAATCCTCGCTTTTTAGAGGTGACGCGGCTTTCCCCCTACCCGAACCGCAGCACGGATATAGGCGTGGTATTGGATCTCATGATTCACGACATCGAGATCATTTTGCATCTTGTCCGCTCCCCGATTGAGAGCCTGGACGCCGTCGGGATTTCTGTTCTCGGTCGCGGTGAGGATATCGCCAACGTGAGGTTCCGCTTTAAAAACGGTTGCGTGGCCAATGTCACCGCCAGCCGGATCAGCCAAGATCGCGTTCGCAAAATCCGCGTCTTCCAACAAAATGCCTATCTTTCTCTCGATTACAAAAATCAAGCGGGATATCTGCTTCGGCTTGCCCGCGATGACGAGAAGGCCAGCTCGGGGATCAGCAAACTCATCGGCTTGGCCACGGATTCCAAAATTGTCACCGACTTCAGCGGTCACCGGATCGTACGCGAGCCTGTCGAGGTGAACAAAGGCGAGCCCCTTCTCATCGAGCTCGAGTCTTTCCTCCAATGTGCCAGCGAGGGATTGAAGCCGAAGGTCACTGGGTTGGCCGCGGCGGATGCCCTCGACATCGCGCTGGAAATCACTCGCCGCATCGGCGAGACAGCGCCGCTCGGAACGAACTAACCGACCCAGTCGAAACGGATATCCTGCTCCACATCTGGATGCAGGCTCATGTGAACTGGGCAACCCTTCGCCGCCGCTTCGAGAAGTTTCTTCTGCGGGTGATCCGAAGGCAGCGGAATCGTGAAAACAATCTCGAGCTTCGCAATTCGGCGGGGCGGTTCGGTGGACATATGTTTCACGGCCTTGACAGTCGTTGCGCCCAGATCGACCCCATGACGACGGGCGACGATGCCCATGATGGTCAGCATGCACGTGCCCAGCGACGTGGCGGTGAGATCCGTCGGAGAAAACGATTCCCCCCGTCCCTCGTTATCCACCGGCGCATCAGTGAGCAAAATCGTTCCCGATGGTCCGTGTGTTGCCTCGCAACGAAGATCACCCAGATATTTTATTGAGATTTCAACCATGCTTGCATCCTAGGATGCCCTATCGCGAAATTGCAATAGAATGGAAAAAATCGGTCGGTGTCATCGGTCGGCGACCATCTTCAAGTCGTGTCGAGTGACTGAAAGGAGTCAACTAGTCTTCTCACCTCCCGACAAAAAGCGGGAGGGGTTAACCATTGTCCCTTTGAAATTAGAAGAAGGGGGCATGGCCGTCCCGGCCGTGTAGAGACTGGCCTGCTTGCTCCTTTCCAAAAATCCAAAAGAAAGCTGCTTTTGGTATGAGCGGCGGTTTGTGCGTTCTGGTGCGAGAACGGGGCAGGCTCAGCCTTTTTTCACTTTGTCCCAAATGCGGTCGAGTTCCTCAAGCGGGGTGCCTGCGACTTCGCGTCCGCTGGATTGGAGTTCTCGCTCGACGGCCTGGAAGCGGCTGATGAAGCGGTTCGTGGATCCGTTGAGGGCGGTCTCGGCATCGACGCCGAGCTTGCGAGCGAGATTGACAGCGGTGAAAAGCAAGTCGCCGACCTCGGCTTCGGTCGCGGCGGAGTCCGAGGCCCCGATCGCTTCCCGTATTTCAGCGGTTTCCTCAGCCATCTTCGCAAAGACGGGTTCCGCATCGGGCCAATCAAAGCCAACACGACCGACTTTCTTCTGGGCATTCTGAGCGCGAAGAAGGGCGGGCAGCGCGGCGGTGAGTCCGTCAAGGATACCAGTGGAACCTCCTTTTTCCTGTCGCTTGATTGCGTCCCACTGCTGAAGGACTGCTTCGCTGTTGTGGGCGGACTTGTCGCCAAAAACGTGTGGATGTCGGCGGACCATCTTTTCTCCCACGGTCGCGGCGATGTCCTCGAGAGAAAATGCCCCCCTTTCCTCAGCCATCTGTGCATGCATGACAATGTTCAGAAGTAGGTCGCCGAGCTCTTCCCGTAAGTTGGCGTCATCCTCGCGCTCGATAGCATCCACGACTTCGTAGCATTCTTCGATCAATCCAGCGCGTAGGCTGGAGTGGGTCTGCTCGCGATCCCAAGGACATCCGTCGGGAGCGCGGAGGCGGGCAACGATTGCCTTCAATTGCAAGATGGTGTCTAGATTTTCCACAAGGAGTTGTTGGTATTTCCAAATTCGTTAATTTCCTCGGTCGAGGTCCGCGTCACAAAAATGATC
>CAMDOJ010000106.1 GCA_945903555.1 Chthoniobacter flavus | reverse complement strand
TCGCTCTGGCTGGCTGCTGGCCCGATATCTTCGGCGATGCCTAGTAATACGGGAATGTCTTGGTAGCTGTGCAAGCCATCCGAGATAAAGAACGGAACGACCACCACATTCGGCTGGGAGGCGATCTTATCCCAATCGGAAATAAGTGGGGCTTCTTCCATGTAAGTCGCAAAAACCTCGGCGTACGCGCCAGTCTGCTCGATCATCTTGACCTGATGCTTGGCCGCTTGAGCGGAGTTTTCATTGAGACCGGTTCCGTGGCCTACGATGAGGATGCTTGTTTCAGCGGTTGGTATGCCTGGAGCCACGGACTGCGCCTGCTTCATCAAAAGCCCTGTCATCGCCGCATGGTTGCCTGCAGGCTCGCAATAGCGGATCGTACGGCTCCCTCGGCGTGTCACTTTGCCATCTAGACCAAGTTCCCGAGGAATCACGTTCTGGGTGAAATACCCTTCACTGATGAAGTTCGGCACAACGTAGATGTCATCGCTATCGACCATACGAAGGACTTCGCGGAAGGTGGGTTCCTCTTTCCAAAAGCAGCTTGCCACTTCAGAAAACAGCCCCTTTTCGCGGATTGTTCGGGCATGAACGAGTGTGGGAGCACTGGAGTCCGGGTTCACTGTTGATCCATGTCCGACGATGATCAGAGCGCTGTTGGTATTCATGATAAGAGATCTTCGCAGACGCGTGCCGCGTCAAAATATTTCTCGGCATACGCGCGAGCGGCCGCCGAGTGATGGGTGTAGTTTTTGTTAATCAGATCGAGGGCGTTTGCGGCCTCCTCGGGAGTGTTGAAGGCGATCGCGCCATCGCCCGAGGGGAGATGGTCGCTCCAACCTGTGTCTTGTACGACCGCTGGCTTGCCGGCTGCGAGGTAGCAAGCGCTCCGGCAGCTGAACCACCCGCTGCGCGAGGTGACGTAGCCGTTTTTTGCAATGCTCCATTCTCCCTTGGAGCGTGAAAGAAAGTCGTGGTAGGTCGTGTAGTCGGGGAGATAGGTGTCCGGTTCGATGATATGCCAACCTTTAGACTCGAGCATTTCCGTTGGGCGCTTGTTGCCGACCCCTTGACCCATCGCGAGAACGAATTTTTCATCCGAGATTTGGGGTAGATCGAGGAAGCGCTCGAACTCGATATCTTTTTGGCCGTATTTTTTCCCGTGGAAATCCTTGGGTGCGTAGCTGGCCCAATTCATCACTGTTGTCCAAGCTCCGTCGGCGATATGCGGCGTCGTGGGCGCTGGAGAAGCTGGGTTCCAGTAGTCGAGCGCGATCGGTTGAACCGTGGGCCGCCAATGCAGGCCTGCCGTCGGGACTTCACACGCTTTCTGGCCAATATTCAGCCCGAAGGAAAAATGTCGCTCATGCGAGGCGACGCGTTTGGCATATTCCGACTCGGGATCGGTAGCGAGGCCGATTTGGGTGAACATCGGGTCACCGTCGAGAAAAAGTTTAAGCGGAATGGCGGCGGTTTCAGGTCTCAGCCAGCAGGCGCCGGAGACATTGGCTAGCACATCTGCCGAGGCGATGATCTTTTCGGCTTCGGCGGCATTAGCCACGCCGTGATAGGTCTCGTCAGCCCCATTGCGATAGATCCAACGGTCACCCATGCCAAACTTTTCCATCACTCGCCCAAGATAGGCCGTATTGTGAGAGCAATCTGCGCTAGGTTCCATTTTTACGGGATCGTAGGCCCACGTGCTCGTATCCTCGAGATACCAAACATCGTGCCCGAGAGCGCGAAAGCCGAGTGCGTATTGGATATAATCCCACGTCACACCGCCGAAGGCATATTGCCCGATCAAGCCCGTAACGATAATCCTCATCATTTTCGATTCTAGCGAGGATTCGCCTCTCAGACAAGGTAGGATCTCTTCATATATCCCGCTTGATAGCGAAGTGCGGCATGATATGGAATGAGATTATGTTCAATCGGAAATCCTGGGTTTGCGCGTTATTAATGCTGTTTTATACGCTCGGGATTTCTGTTGCTGCCGAAAAAGAATCTTTGGGGAAAACGCCTAAGCCTTTGCCGGATGATCCTGCTCGGATTGAATTGCTGCGTTTGCAGATCTTTTTGGATCAAGCGGGATTCCGCCCAGGAAAGTTGGATGGTCTCAGTGGCGAGTTCACCCAGAAAGCGGTAGACCGTCTCTGTGACGGCCTAGGTATCCCTCGAGGAAAGATGCCTGACGTTTCCCACATCGCGAATCCGTATCGCGAGTACACCGTGGGTGATGATGATGCCAAATGGGTGGGGGACACTGCTTCGATTCCAGAAGAGCAGGAAAAACTGAAGGCCTTGCTCTACGGGAGTCTTTGGGAGGCAGTGGCAGAGCGCTTCCATTGTGATTTGAATTTCCTCCAAGAGCTCAACCCACAATTCAAGGAACTCGCCGTCGGCTCAGTGATTCGCGTGCCAGACGTGAAGGAGTTTTTGATGGCCGATGTGAAATTACTCGAAAAACTAAGATCCGATCGCCAGTTAGCCGAAAAACAAGCCGCCGCCGCGACTCCCACCCCCTCGCCGGCAGTGCCGCCACAGCCAATGGTGGCGCCGTTTGATTTGTCCAAGCCTGTCCAAGTTCCGAAACCGCGGAGATTGGCCGCAGCGACACCGGACTCCACACCTGCGCCAACTCCAACCCCCACGCCCGAACCTCAGCGCCGCTTGGTGCTTTTGAGGGCCGAGCGGTTGATCGAGGTTTACGAGGAGGATCACATTGTGGCGTGTTTTCCATGCACTCCTGGGTCAACGGAAATTCCCGTCCCCGAGGGAACATGGAAGATCACTGGGAATATCCTTATGCCCTACTTCCGTTGGGATAAATCGATCTTGGAAACCGGTGTTCGCAGTGAGATCGCTTACAATCTTCCTCCGGGACCGAATAGCCCCGTGGGCATTGTTTGGATGGGCATCAATCGCCCAAGCGTTGGCATGCACGGCACAAACTCACCAGATCGCATCGGTCGCAACCAGAGTCATGGGTGCATCCGTCTCGCGAACTGGGACGCCTTTGCCATGTGCCAGTTGGTCAAGAAGGGAACCCCCCTCGAGGTACGTTGATTGTTTTTTGTGGGCTAGTGGAATAACTGCTTGTTCATGACGGCAAATGCGCCGGTGCCGATCAATAAAAACTCACTCATGCTCACCGGTCCGCTGGATTCGATGAGTGTGCCGTCTTTCGTTCTTTTTTGAGAAAGGATGATCGGCGGCAGGTGCCGAGAAATTGTCGCGGCCTTGGGCAGTTTGTTAAGGTCTACCGTTCTTCCGATAGCAGGCATCATGAGTGCCCCAAATCGAAGTACGGGAACAAAACTAGTGTAGAGACGCTCGAAGACAGTGCCGGTATCAATATAGCAAAAGGCCTCATTCGCGGATTCGTATGTGCCCAGCGCCGGCGCAAATGGGGGCGATTCCAATAATGTCTTTTCGCCTGTTGGGCCGTTGGCCGCTTGGGTCACAAAGGTCGCATCGGTGCCCGCGAGTAAAAACTGATCATTCTGAGCAATGGTAAGGGAACCGTATTGAGTCGGGATCGTGTATAGGTCGATAGGGCCATTTTTTTGGACCGTTCCGCCGGGTACCAGCGGGATGATCTGCATGAGCGTTTCTCTAGCCCGATCGGCATTCTTTATGAGCACAGATAGGAGTGGGGTAGGGGACATGCTGCCTTCATTCCAGTTGGCCATCACAGCGCATTCGGGAGCGAAGCTTGCCGCCGCAGCTTCGGCAAGAGGCTTCGCAATGGCATCCGTTTTCGGATTTCTCCCCGCCATCGATTCGACCCAAGCCGGAAGAGCCGCAAAATTCAGCGCAAAATTCATGAACATGGTCGTGCTCGCGTTCGTGAGCGTGATCGCTTCGTGGGTAAGGTTCTGAGCCACAGCATTATTATTCCTCCTCAGGATGAATATCGCATCACGTTGCAGGGCGCCATCCAGCCGGAGTGTGGCTCCGATCGCTTCGATGGATTTGATTTGTTCGACTTGAGCTGGGATCGACTCGGCACCTAGTGCCTTACCGGCAGCGAGGATGGCATCGATGGCCCTCGCAGGTTGAATGAATACGAGTAAATCGGGAGTTGCTAAAAGCTCGGAGCAGGCTTTGGTGAATCGCGGATTTTGATCCAGTGAATTTTGGCCGTGTTCGCTCGCCCGATCCAAGGCCGCCTTGAGCTCGTTGAGATTGGTGGATAGGAAGCCCCAGCGCCCCGCACAGCTGGAGAAGAGGGAGCGGTCACCATGGGTAGATTCTAGGATTTCAACGCCATTGTGGGTCTCTCTCAACTCAGCTGGTTTCGCCGTCGGAAGTTGTGAGCGAAGCCTTACCACGCACTTATCGAAATCGCCCTTAGTTCCCCAAAAAAGGAACCCCAAAAGCATATCGGCATGCTCGGTTTCGTCTTTTGTGATAGCGAAAAAGAGAGTCGCTGGTTTTAGTCCAATGAGAATTTCCTGAGCTTCTCTTGAGCCTGATGCCGCTTGGAGGTTTTTGAGGGGCAATTCAAGGAACGCCTTCATCTCAGGTTCATAGGCGATTTTGGCCAATGCCGTATTTCTCCAGCGGATCGCGGATCGTGGCGTATTCGGGATATTCACAAATAAAACACTTTCCGCAGGAGCCAGCGCCGCTGCATCGGACGGCCCACCCGTTCGTAAAAATAGAACGACTCCGCCGAAGAGCAGAACCGCCACTACGGCCATCAGCAGGAATATTTTTTTCATGGGGGGAATACCTAAATCCAAATTTCCCGACACTGCAAGGATGCGGGGCGACCCTAAATAATCTAGGGAACGGCAAAATTCAACCAGCGCTTCGAGTCTGTCTCCGTTTTCGACAATCACGAAACCTTTGAATGTTCTGCGATGCTTGACTTCATTTGGGACTCCTATCCCTCATCGCTTGCGTGGCCACATGGTTCACCGCTACGAAATAAAACTGCTCCTACGCAGAGAGATTCGGCATTTTTATCGGTCTTTGGGTGCCAAGCTTTTTTATCCCCTCCAGTCGCCTCTCTCGGAAGGCCGTCGAGTAAGGGGACATTATCTCCAACCGTGAATAATCAGAGGCGATGACATTTTTTGAAACGCAAAGTCCGTCGCGGCGAAATTTTGGAGTCATCTTAAAAAACTTGATCTTCCGCTTTTCGTCTCCATAATTGTTACCTCAGCGGCTGGATAGCTCAGTTGGTAGAGCAGAGGACTGAAAATCCTCGTGTCCCCGGTTCGATTCCGGGTCCAGCCACGTCCCCATTATTCATGCGGGACTAGAACCGCTTAAGAGCTATGCGCTAGGCCAAGCCTGACTAACGACCTTAGCTCTCTCTCAAACTAAGCGCGAGTTCCCCCTCAATTTATGAAAGAAGAATTCCAGCAGACCGTTTTTGATTTCACCCCGCAGCCAGGTATCCAGGATTTCTGGGTCGTGACGGCTTGGAATCCCGATTCCCAAATCCACACAGAGTCATTCAACAAAACCGCCGATGAAAAGTTGGAGCAGCTTTTAAAGAATGAGGGCCTCATTCATTTTCGAGTCACCGGTGGATCGCCTGATGGACTCCATGCTGAGCCGGGTTGGGGAATATCATGCAATGAACAAACAGCGATGCGTCTTTGTGTCGAATTCCATCAGGATGCGGTTTTTCATTTTTCGGGAGATCACATCACCTTAGTGAGTCGCGACGGCCAAAGCCGCATTCAGCTTGAGGGGACAGTTCGAATGCGCACGTCTGCTTTCCACTGATGGCACATTTTTCCTGTGTCATAGGGATAGGATTCCTCTCGAATATCTGGTACAATAGTCACCGTACTTGGCACACATTGTGCTGATCAATTATCATGCTTTACCGACACTGATTTTTCCTTGGATTCAAAACTGATCTGCTCCTCAGAAGAGCCGCTCCCGTAAAGGGTGTGGGGACTCTGTGGATCAGCAGAAATATGATCCTTGAAAAATTGAAAACAGCGTCGGTCCCGGCTCCCTCGGAGTTCGGGAAAAACGAAACGTCCAGTCAGATTCTTGTCTGGCGTTTTACTCAACGAAACGGCACTCGCATTCGTGTCTCTTCCCAGTTTGGAGAGTTCTCCGTCTGGCAGGAAGGCCCTAGCGAGCGCCAACTCTTCAG
>CAMDOJ010000105.1 GCA_945903555.1 Chthoniobacter flavus | reverse complement strand
GGACAATTCCGTTCCCAAAGAGTTCAAAGAAAACACGGTTCACGAACACGCGGGAGAAGAGGCTATTTTCGGGGTGGGTCATCCACTCGGCCATTTCGCGGCGGTTGCGGGCAGGGGCGTGGTAGGGGTTGAGGAGTTTGGGAACTCCGGGCTGCAGGACCTTGCCTTTGTTCATGGCATTGCCGCCGATCCAGAGCCGGGTCTCGCGGATGCTTTCCGGTGGACGATCGAGCATGACGGGGACTTTGGTGCCTTTGACCCCGGTGATGTATTGGTTCAGTTCACCGATGCGTTTGGTGAGATCGACATGCTCGGGATCGGAGATCAATCTCTGCCAACCTGGATTGGCGATGAGTTGAATCTGGAATTTACGCAACGCCGTGGCTTGGCTTCCGGTAGTCGGCATGTTGGACCGGAGGTCGGCGACCAGAGTCTCCCCCTCGGCCAATGGGAGGGGAGATTGCAGCACAATCACGGCTTCCATTTTTCTGAAGAGCTTGGGATACCCGCCAAACCCGGCGGGCGTTTTGTCGAGGCTGCTCTCGGGCGCATTCGGACCGGCCAAGGCGTCACTGTAAACGAAAGACAGTGGAACTGGGGTGCGTTTGCCATCGGGCGCCACTTTGCTAATGGCGATGTTCGAGAGCACTGATCCGCGGAAGGGAGCTTTTGCCAAGTCATCTGAGTCAGGCAGGATGGTGAACTTGAACGCGGTGTAGGGCGTGAGGCTTGCCGGCGGGCGCAGGGTAACATTGTAGGTGGTGTCGTCGGTTTGGGTGCCCGCGGTGAAAATAATCCCGTCTTTGTGTTTCAAGCCCCCAGAGTTGATCTTGAGGTCGAGGATTTCGGGCAGAACCCAGGCCTGGTCCTTGTTGATCCATTCCGCGCCACGGCGGTTGCGCTGGTTTTGGAGTGTAATCCGCTCGAGTTGAGCATCGGTGGCTTTTTGCTGCTCGGCGGTGTCGCTCGCGAGAACATGCTTGGGAAAATCATCATCGAGATCGCAATCCTCGCTGCTGTTGAAATAGCTCATAAAGCCGAAGAAATCCTCGTGTGGGATCGGTTCGTAGGGGTGGGAGTGGCACTGGACGCAGCCCATCGTGATTCCCTGAAGGCTGTTCCAATTCGTACTGATGCGGTCGATCACAGCCTCAACACGGAATTGCTCGTCGTCCGTGCCGCCTTCGGTGTTGGTCTTTGTGAGGCGCTGGAAGAGCGTGGCCTTGAGTTGGTCCGTGGTGGGTTTGTCAGCAAGGTCGCCAGCCAACTGATCGCGAACGAACTCGGTGTAAGGCATGTCGCGGTTGAAGGCGGCGATCAACCAATCTCGGTAAGGCCACGCCTCGCGGTGGGGGTCTTTTTCCAGACCATAGCTGTCGGAATAGCGGGCCAGATCCATCCACATCGCGGCCCAGCGCTCGCCGAAGCGGGGCGAGGCCAGCAGGCGGTCGGCTGTTTTTTCGAAGGCGTCAGGGGATTGGTCGCCAAGGAAGGCGGCCAGTTCCTCATTGGTCGGCGGCAGGCCGGTGATGTCAAGAGCAGCGCGGCGCAGCCACTGGGCTTTCGGCGCTTCAGGGGACGGTTGGAGGTTGTTCTTTTCGAGGCTCGCGAGGACATAGGCGTCCATCGGTTTGCGCCCCCAATCCTTGAGCTTGGTTTCGACCGGTTCTTTTTTCGGGGGGATGTAGGCCCAGTGTTCCTCGTATTTCGCCCCTTGGCGGACCCACTCTTTGATGAGTTCGATTTCTTGCGGCTTAAGCGGGTCTCTGTGGTGATCGCCGTGTGCGGGCGGCATCACATAGCGCGGGTCGGTCGAAGTGATGCGCTTGATGACTTCCGAGTTGTCAGGGTCGCCGGGGATGATGATTTTTTTGCCGTTAGAGGAAATGCCCAGAGCTTCTTCGCGGTAAATGAACGACACGCCAGCATTTTTCTTCACGCCGCCGTGGCAACCGGTGCATGAGGTATTCAAAATAGGCCGGATGTCGCGATTGAATAAAACCTCACGCGGCGCCGCAGCCAGAGAAGCTTGGACTACTTCTTTTTTCTCCGGAGGATTCGCCACCTGTTCAGGTGCTTTTTTACAGGATACAAAAGATAGAATCAGAGGGCAGCACACTGAGGCGCTAACAATAGGCAAGAGGGTTTTCAGGATTCTCATTTTGCTTGGGGGTGTTGTGGAGAAGCGGAGGCCGTGAATGCTGAGCCCACAATGCGAACCGGCCGGCCATGGGCGGCGGTGAGACGGTCCTCGAGGGCCTTCGCTCCGGCGGCATCAATTCCCGTGCCGGCGACATAAACGGTACGAAGGGATTTCATTTTTGCAAGTGCGTCGCCGCAGGCAGGAGTGACCTTGGTGCCGAAGAGATTCAAAATTTCGAGCGAGGGCGACTCCGAAATTGATGCCACCAAAGCATCGTCGGCCGCAGTTTGGCTCACGTTCAAGCTCCGCAGGGATTTGAGGCTCGAGAGACCGGACATCGCCGCCGCGTCCATCGTCGAGAGCGTCAGGTCGGCCTCCACCAAATATTCGGCGAACGGCTGAAGCTTCGCTACTCCATCCGCGCCGAAGGTGCCGGTATGGCTGCAAACCAGAAAACGCAGGGCATCCGTGCCGGCGTTAACATATTTCAAGGAGTCGGGGAAATCGGCGCTGAATGCGACAATCATTGGCTCCAATTTTGCCTTATTGGCGCGGATGCGCTCGGCCTTCTCAATCGCGAGTCGTTTTTTCTCCTCCTCGGCGGCTTTGCGTTGCTCGGGCGAGACGAGGTTTGCCAAGGCGGCATCGACCTCAGTGGATTTCTTCAGGTCACTGACGCGCGCAGTTTCCGAGGCACCTTGGGCGATCCACCATTTCAATAAAGTGATCTCGTCCTGCGAAAGTTGAGGTTTATCCGAGGGTGGCATGTGGAGTTTGTCATTCAACGGCAGATGCAACCGCTCGAGAATGGCGCTTTGATCGGGATCACCCGCGATGAGACCCGGACCATCGTCGCCACCCTCGAGTAGCGCCGCGAGACTGTCCATGCGGAATTCCCCCTCCTGCTTGTCTACCCCGTGGCAGTAAATGCAATTCACAGAAAGGATCGGTTGGACGATTTGAGTAAAAACCACCGGATCCTTCGTCAGCGCCTCGGCCGCAGCTTGACGATCGGCGAGGATTTTCGGGGGCAATTGGTCGAGCGGGTCACCGTGCGTGATCTCGCCTCCATAGTGGCCAGCCTTCGTCATCAAAAGGACACTCAAGACCAACCCCACCAAATACCCACCTCGAATGAGGCAGGAGTTTTTCTTCGCCAAGGTCGCCCAGAGGCTCCAAGCGGTCGTCAACAACAGGACTCCGCAGAACAAAAAAGCATCCCTCTTGTGCATCTGAATCAACTCGCCCGTGTAGCTTCCCGTTAAATACAGGCTATACCCAGTCACGAGCGCCAATACCGAGGTTCCGAAAGCAAACAACAAAGGCAAAGCGGCATCGATCCGCACCCTTCCACGAGTCACAACCCCCAGCCCTTCCATGGTCATGAGAAGTAGCAGCGCCCCGATCGGTAGGTGCAAAAATACGGGGTGGAAAGCCCCCATGAAATTGATCCACAAACCCCAAAAGCCTGCCGTCTTAGGATTCGCCAACCCTGGTTCGCCAATGAACGGCAACGCTGCCAATCCCACGGCAGTTCCCACAAAAACCAATATCAGAAGAGAACGAAGTAAAAATGTCATCGGTTCAACATGGTCATTATCGATGGCAAACTATTTTTCACAATGGAAGATTTGGGAAAAAACATGTAAGATTTGGGATTCTTTATCGGCTAAGAAACCATGCAAAGTGTAAACTCATACCAAAAGCAGCTTGCTTTTGGATTTTAGGAGAGGAGCACAGCGCGTCTCGCCTGTGTGCGGCGGTCTGATACTTTGGTTCCAATTGGCAAGGGGCGAGCAAGTAGACAGTCTCCACACGGCCGAGACGGCCATGGCCCCCTTCTTTTCCGCTGCAAAGTCTGATTTCCAATCGTGAACGATTCTTATACCAAAAGCCGCTTGCTTTTGGATTTTAGGAGAGGAGCACAGCGCGTCCCGCCTGTGTGCGGCGGTCTGATACTTTGGTTCCGATGGGCAAGGGGCGAGCAAGTAGACCAGTCTCCACACGGCCGAGGCCGCCATGCCCCTTTCTTTTGCGCTGCAAAGTCCAACCTCAAAGGGACAATGTATCAACGCCTCTCCGCCATTGAAGTCGTCGGGGCCTCGATTTGGAAAATCACCAAAGAGACATAAAAAAAGCGCGAACGGTTTTCCGTTCGCGCTTTCGCTAAAAAAACGGGCGCGTGCCCGTTGGCTTTCTGGGATGAAACCCAGTCGACAACTATTTTTTCTCTTCTGACTTTTTACTGTCTTTTTTGTCTTTGTCGCACTCGCCTTTTTCGCCTTCTTTTTCCTCGCACTTACCTTTTTTGTCATCCTTGTGATCACAAGTTCCGCAATGGGCTTGAGAAGAAACGATCGAGGTGACAGCAAATGCTGCTGCGAGGAGTAGTGATTTAATCATAGAATTCCACGTAGACATGGAGAAGCGCCATCTGTCAACTCGTTTATTTAAAATCCCGATTATCGGGATTACACATACTTCACCCTTCCAGCGCCAACTGTCGGAACTCCCGAGGCGAGCTTCCTGTGAATCGCGAAAAGGTTTTTGAGAAATGGAACTCGTCGTGAAAGCCGAGCATTCCTGCTATCTGAGCATTCGTCAGCGATTGGATGGTCATTAACCTACGAGCGCGCTCAATCCGGCGAGCTAACACATATCGACCTGGGGGCATGCCAACGGCGCTTTCAAATTTTTTCCTAAAGGACTCGTATCCTAACCCGCAAGCTTGTGCGGCTTTCCGGATGGAGTCCCCATCGCTCCCCATGTGCGGATTCTCCAAGACGTCCAGCGCCTTCTCAACCCAGTCGTCAAGTTTCAACGTCGCCCCCCCATTCGCGCCGAGGATCTCTGCCAGCAACTCCTGCCAAAGGCAAACCGCCTTCAATGAAGAGCACCCCTGAATCTGCTGAAAAAACCTCTTGAAAGCCTTCACCCCTTGCGCCGGCGGCAGCCAGCGCCCTGTGGGTCGCCGAGGATCAAAGCAACCGGCCTCCCTCCATGCTTCAAAAACCGGCCCGCGAAAGCAGACATAGATCTCGTCCCAGCGATTTCCTGACATCGGCCCGTAAGCTTGAGCCAAATCGGGAAAAACCAATATCCAGCTACCAGGCTCCATTTCAATTCGCGCCGCGCGCTCATCCTCGTAAAAACACCTTCCGGAAACGCTGTAAACCAAAGCCCACTGGCCAAAAACCCGCATTCGTGACCCACCTGTACCAGCGGAATCGGCAATCGTTCCCGCGAGACTGATTTCACCAGGAGAGAAAGAAGAACGTGGCAATTGGAAACACGCGGTCCGCCATCGCGAAATCGCAGGAAGATTCATTTACCATATCCTACATGGTCTATCGACAGTGTCCAATACCTAAGAAACGATTTTCCCAACCCCCATTCTCAGTCACACAACCGCAGACTCTTCTCTGAGCCTACGCAAACCAAATCCTCCAACTTAAAGAACAAAGCCATCGAAGCGAACAACCCAGGACTCGAATCGTCACCCCTGTGGATATCCAAAAGTGTTACCTGTTTCCAGACCGAAGCTGAACCTGGCACCACTTAAAACCCAATGCTTATAAACTTAAAACTCCCCCTCCCTCCCATGGAAAACCATAAAAACTCGCCCTCACCGCCTTCATAGGAAAACTTAATACACCAAAAGCAGCTTGCTTTTGGACTTTAGGAGAGTTGTGCAATTTAACAAACAGGAAAGAAAATGCACTGATCCCAAGTTTCCGAAGCAGGAAGAGTAAAAAAAACTAGCCACATTCAGTTTAAATGAATAACGTTCTTTGGAACTCATACTTTGAAAGTATTTTATGATTCATTTTATATTAGGCATTTATAAGGATAATTATGAGTGATAATAAGGCGCAAGCTATTGATTTATATAGCGGAATGGGTGGTTGGACACTTGGTTGTGCCTTGGCAGGAGTTAAAGTTGTCTCCTCATACGAGTGGTGGGAGGAAGCAAACAAAACACACAACAT
>CAMDOJ010000104.1 GCA_945903555.1 Chthoniobacter flavus | reverse complement strand
CGAGTCACCCTCTCCACCACAGATCCTGCCGCCCACTTAAGCGACGCCTTGGAAGGAAATCGCGGTTCGCTTACGGTGAGGCGCATCGACCCAGCCCTCGAAACGGCGGCTTATGTCGAGCAGGTCCTGGCAGAGCAAAGTGAAGAACTGGATGTCGATTCACGCGCCTTGCTCGAGGAGGATTTAAAATCTCCCTGCACGGAGGAAATTGCGGTCTTCCGAGCATTTGCCCGCACCGTGGCCGAGGCCCAAGAGGGGTTCGTGGTTCTAGATACCGCACCGACGGGTCACACGCTCCTTCTCTTGGATGCGTCACTCGCCTACCACAAAGAAATCAACCGCAAAACCCACAGCGCTCCCGAGGAGGTGAGCCAACTGCTTTCCCGACTCAGAGACCCCAGCTTCACTCACGTACTCATTGTGGCGCTACCCGAGGCAACCCCTGTGCATGAGGCCGCTAGCCTGCAAGAGGATCTACGCCGTGCCGGCATCGAGCCTGCCGCCTGGATCGTGAATCAAAGTTTCCACCGACTTCCCTTGCGCGATCCCCTTCTTGTCGAGCGCGCCCGCCGTGAACTCCCCTATCTCAAAGAAGTCCTTCACCTCGCTCAAGGCCCGGCCTGCCTCATCGAATGGCAATATGCCGAGCCTGTCGGCGCCGAGGCGCTTTTGAAAATCTTTTCCCCTACATAACCAACCCAACACACCAACTATGCCCACCTACGTTTACGAAACCATCACTGAAACCGAGTCCCCAGAGTGCTTCGAGATCAAGCAATCCATCCACGATGCCGCCCTCACTCATCATCCGGAAAATGGCAAACCTGTTCGCCGCGTGATCGTCGCGGGAAATTTACTCACCAAATCCGGCTCGTCATCGTCCAGCGGGAGCTGCGGATGCGGCCCATCCGGTTGCTGCTAGTCCCCAACAATGAAATCTGACAACCCTGCCGCAAAAGAGAAGCAACTCGATTTTTTCGAACGCTACCTGACCGTGTGGGTATTCGCCTGCATGGCCATCGGGCTTGCGCTAGGGCGACTATTCCCCGATGCGACTCGCCGCATCGGGGCTTGGGAATTTGGCTCCGATTCCCATGTGAACATCCCGATCGCCATTCTCATTTGGTTGATGATTTATCCCATGATGTTGAAGATCGACTTTGGCGGAATCCGTGGCGTTTTTGCCAAGCCCGGCGGATTATTTATTACGCTCTTTGTAAACTGGATCGTAAAGCCGCTGAGCATGGCCGCGCTGGGTTGGCTCTTCATCACGATCCTCTTCGGAAACGTGCTCGGGTGGATCGATGCGGAATCGGCTAAAAACTACGTCGTCGGCTTGATCATCCTCGCCGCCGCCCCCTGCACGGCGATGGTCTTCGTCTGGAGCTACCTCACCGATGGCGATGGCCCCTACACGCTCGCACAAGTCGCCATCAACGACCTGATCATGATTTTTGCTTTTGCGCCAATCGTGATGTTGCTCGCCGGCGTTGCGGGCGTTTTCGTTCCAAGCGGAGTCCTTCTCACCTCGGTGGTTGCCTTTATCGTCATCCCCCTCACGGCGGGCTGGGTGAGCCGCGTGGCCTTAATTCGAGGCTTCGGTAGCGAGTGGTTTGAGATGCGGTTTCTCCCCCGATTTCGCCCCGTGACCATTCTCGCTCTCCTTTCCACGCTCACCTTGATATTTGCGTTTCAGGCCGAGAATATCATTCAAAATTGGACTGCGGTGCTTCTGCTAGCGGTGCCGATTTTGATTCAAGTTTATTTCAATTCCGGACTCACCTACGCCCTCATGAAGCGGTTCCAAATCCGGCATGATGTCGCGACTCCGGGTGCGCTCATTGGAGCTAGTAATTTCTTTGAATTGGCCGTTGCAGTCGCCATCACGCTCTTCGGTCCGGCTTCTCCCGCGGCACTAGCAACGGTGGTCGGCGTCCTTGTGGAAGTACCCGTCATGCTCTCTGTCTGCAGGGCCTGCGTGCGTTCCCGAGACTGGTATCAGAAAACCCTTTCCAAAAATCCATGAACAAACCATCCATTCTCATCCTTTGCACAGGCAACTCCTGCCGCAGTCACATGGCCGAAGGCATCCTCCGAGCCGCCGCTGGAGATTTCATTGTTGTGCATAGCGCGGGATCAAATCCAGCGGGATATGTACACCCTCAAGCCATCGCAACCATGGCCGAAATCGGGATCGATATTTCCGCCCATACCTCGAAGCACATGAATGATTTTTTGGGGAGAACGATCGACACCGTCATCACCGTCTGCGGCAATGCCGACCAAGCCTGCCCGATGTTTCCAAGTCAAATGCACCGCTACCATTGGGGCTTCGACGACCCTGCCCACGTCACAGGAACGGAAGAAGAAATCCAAAGCGCATTCCGCCGCGTAAGAGATCAAATCCAACTTGTCTTCAACGCCTACGCGGCTGGACTCAGGCAAGCCAGATAGAAAAAACTGGGTAGACCTAGTCAAAAATACTGACTGCGAAGCGGACGTCTTTTCTGGAGCGGATGGCTGCGAGCACCTGCATTTAAGCGCTCGGCGGTATAGACCCCCTATAAAACCTAGTTCCACGCGCCGCGAGCAAGACGAAAGCCAATGCAGGCGAGTCGCTTGCTCGGGTAGCCCAAATTTTCTCGAAAGGTAGCTGTGCAATAATTCGGGACATTAATAAAGCTTCCGCCACGAAATCGGCGGTGGGCATTTTCCTCATGGCACAAATCCCAGCACCACTCGTAAACATTTCCGCTCATGTCGTAGATTCCGAGTTCATTCGCGGACTTCAGCCCCACCGTTTTAGGTCCTTCAGGGGAATTATTGAAATGCCAAGCGACTGAGGTGACATCATCACTCCCGCTGTAGACGAATCCTTGGGTTTGCGCACCGCCAGTGGCCGCCCACTCCCATTCCGCCTCCGTCGGCAAACGATAGCCATTTGCGCTGGCATTCCATGTCGGCACAGTCTCTCCTGCTCTATAGGTTGTCTCTCCCGGCACTTGGTAAACGGGAGTCAATCCCTCCTTCTCGCTTCTGGCGTTGCACCACTTCAACACATCATACCAACTCACATTCACAACCGGGTCATTCTCCCCGCCCCCGTCTCCGATTCCATTCAAGTCGGCATATCCATTCAAGACAGCCCATACCTGCACCTCCTGCCACTCGCTGCAGGTGACCTCATACTTGCCCAATTGAAACGCAACAACAGTCTGCGGAGAAATCCCAGAATCTTCAGGCCAAGTTCCTCCTCCCACGGAAATCATTGAAAGATTAGAACCCGATTGCGAACTCACTAGCGGTGTCGCGCTGGGCTCCGATGGTATCAAATTTGTTGTGACAAGACCATCCACCACTCGACTTGTGACCTCACTTAAACTGGGTCCCAGAGAATAGCGCATGGGGCTCGTCCACTCGCTTGATGGCCTAGTGAGCTTGGTTTCAGGAACAGACACTTTGACCTGATTCGCGAGTGCCACGCTCCCCTTGATCGTTGCTACGACAGCAAAGTCAACCACCGCGCAAACGGCAGAGTAAAGTTGGTCCCGATACTCGATAGAATCGACACTTGGACAGTCTACGGCTCCTTGCACTTTCTCTGCGGGTTTAGCGACTGTGGCCTTCAATGCGTTTCGTCCCATTACAAGCGCATTGATGGCTTGCTGCATCTTCTCCGGTGCGATTTTATCTGAAAGCACGAATGGCGTTCCATACCCCATTTGGATTGAACCGAGTTGCAAAGCTATCTGATCTTTGGGATGCGGGACAGGTTCCTTCGTCTGCGCGCTCAGCACGCTCAGCCCCAATGCAAAGAAAACAGAAAAAAACGATGCGAATTTAGGAGAAATCAATGGAGCGAAACGCATTCGAATCCCATGCTTAACTCGCATAAATCTTACACTGCATCAGTTTTCGATTTGCTTGGCATCTGCCAAAATCTTCAGCAGAGATTAAGCCGCAACCGGAGTACCCACACTATGAAAAGTGGCATCGGCGGGAAGGACAACTCTGTTACAATAGTCACCAAAGCCTTCACCTGTCTGACGCTCGAGCGAGTAGTTTTTGATGATGGGACGAAGCATCTCAATCGCATTGTCAATCGTCGTGCTGGGTGAGAAAAGGCGGTTCAGTCTGGTGCCATTATAGCCGGCCCCTAGGTAAAGCGCGTATTTATTAGGGGCTTTTCCGACGAAACCAATTTCCCCCAAGTAAGGGCGCGCGCAGCCGTTCGGGCATCCGGTGATACGGAGGCTGATGGCATCGTGATGCAAACCGTACTCATCAAAGACAACCTCGAACTTTTCAAGGATGTCAGGGAGTGAGCGCTCACTCTCCGCAAGCGCGAGTCCACAAGTCGGAAGAGCGACACAAGAAAGAGCGTTCAAGCGGAGACCGGAGCGGTCGTTTTCCTTATCGAGTCCGTGCTTGGCAAGAAGCGCCTCAATCTGAGGTTTCATGGAAGGAGTAACACCCGCGATGCTGAGATTCTGAGATGGCGTGAGGCGGAAGTCGCCAGCATGCACTTCAGCGATTTCACGAAGCGCGGTCTTCATCATCCAACCGTCCTTATCGACGATACGACCACTCAAGATATGGAGTCCGTAGAACCAGTTACCATCGGTACATTCATGCCAACCGACAGGATCTTGGATGGTTGTAAAAACGTAGGTGCGGGGAGTTTGAAATGTGATTCCAGAGCGTTTCTCCACTTCGGCTTTGAACCACGCCACACCGCGATCCTCGATGGTGTATTTCAATCGAGCGTGCTTGCGATTGGTGCGGTCTCCAAAATCCCGCTGGGTGGTCAAGATAGCATCGCCGATTTTGTTGACTTGATCGGGCGCAATAAAGCCAAGCACATCTGCCAACCGTGGGAATGTTTCGTTATTTCCATGGCTCATTCCCAATCCGCCGCCGGCGGTGACATTGTAGCCAACGAGTTTATCGTTTTCGATGATCGCGATGAACCCGAGGTCTTGTGAGAAAATATCCACATCGTTGGAGGGAGGCAGAACGAAGGCTGTTTTAAATTTACGTGGCAGATAGGTGCCGCCATACATTGGCTCTTGCTCAGGCTCTCCGCCGGCAACCAATTCCTCATCGAGGTAGATCTCATGGTAGGCGCGGGTTTTAGGAAGGGCATACTCGCTCCAAGCTTTCGCGTGCTCGTAGACCTCTTGAGCAGCAACGCTGCGCTCGTGGTTCGGTGGCGCCATCACGTTACGATTCACGTCGCCACAAGCGGCAATGGAATCCAGAAGGGCTTTGTGCATGCCTTTAATGAGTTTTTTCACGTTGCCCTTAAGCACGCCGTGGAACTGAAATGTCTGGCGAGTGGTCAACCGCAAAGAAGGCGACGCTACGTCGGCAGCGAGCTTATCAAGAACGAGCCATTGGGCCGGGGTGGCCTTCCCGCCGGGCAGGCGAACCCGTAACATGAAGGAAAACGCCTTTTCTTTGCCCGCTTTTTTAAGGGCGATGCGGAGATCCCGATCGTCTTGGAGATAAAGGCCATGAAATTTGGTAAGCTGACCGGTTTCCTCGGTGATCGCTCCCGTGGAGGTATCAGCGAGTTCATTGGCTATCGACCCACGCAAGTGATGCGAGGCAGCTTTGAGGATTTCGTTTGCGGCGAGTGGCTTTGATTCGGATGTTTCTGAGCTCATGAATTAACAGCGTGTAATGTTGGGGAAGATGCGGCGACAGGCAAACCCTTTCTCAAATCCCAAGTTGGTAGAACTTGTTTTTGTATGTCATCAAAAGCAAAAACCGCCGATGGGTTAGACCCTGCGGCGGTTCGAACCGGAAACAAACTAACACAAGGCGTTCTGCCTTGACTGTAGAACCCGCATTTCAGCCGTGATGGGATTTTGACTTACCCGCCACCAACTATGCTCGAGTTTCTCTTGGGGGTCTGCGGGATGTTTTTAGCGGTTTAACGAGCGACTGAGGGTGCGGGTTTCTCGCATTTCGCTGCGGTGGCGCTCGGCGAAGAACAGGGCTTGGAACAGGCGCTTTCCGATCAAGCGGATTTTTTCATGTATTGGATTAGGGAATTTCATCTGTCTAAATTAACCAATGCCTGTCAACGAAGACCTAGATGCCTCATCCCCTGATATTTTCAGCGGAAATGAAGA
>CAMDOJ010000103.1 GCA_945903555.1 Chthoniobacter flavus | reverse complement strand
AGGGCGCGGGATTCGGGAAGGGGGGAAATCGTAACGTCATCGGCGATGATGTAGCGCTCGAGACGGGCTTGAACGGCTTCCGCCAAATCGGGAAGGGTCTCGACAATGTGGCTGTCGCTGTGTGACCAGATCCTCACGTGGGCACAGAGTTTTCCCTTGGCTGTGAGAAGGCAGGCTGTGCGTGAGGTGTTATTTGCTAAGCGACCAACGTTGATACTCAGTTGACCGTTGAGATAGCGGACGCGGTCGGCGCCGGTGACCAAAAGGAGTGCACGGGGAGGAAGCTCGTAAAATCCCGTAATGGCAGGATCCGTGGAGGTCATTTATTTCGCTGGAAAAAGTTCCAGAATTTCCTGAGGCGTGGGGCTTGAGCCTGCGTAGAATCCGACTTTGGCGTGTTTTGATCTGGTAGGGGGGGAGGGCACGTCTCGCGGCCTGGGTAGCCGTAAAAGCGGGAAATGACAGAGAAGTCAGCATCGCCCCAACCGCGTTCGATGCCCGCCATGGCTATCCCAGCGAAGGCGGATGCGGTTGGAAGTTCGAGATTTTTTGCGTCCGCAGCGGCAATCGCGAGTTGGACATCCTTGAACATGTTTTTGAGGGAGAATCGCGGGTCGAAGTCACCGCTCAGCATGCTGGGCAACTTCATGTCGATCACGGGTGAGCGAGCGGCATTGGATTCAAGCGCAAGAGAGAGATGGTGCAGTGGAACACCATGGGAATCGAGGAGGGCGAGGGCTTCAGTAAGTGCGCTCACGGCAGTCGCAGATATGACGTTCGTAGCGATCTTCACAATAGCGGCATGGCCGATATCACCGACGGGAAGGATGGACTTTGAGGAGACGTTGAGTAAGGCGCGCACGCGTTCTAGGACAGCAGGATCTCCCCCGATATAGTAAATGAGTTGGCCGGCTTGGGCCGCGTCACGACTGCCGGTGAATGGCGCGTCAAGATAAGCGGCATGCCGGTCGGCAACGATGGCGGCAGCTTCCATCGTCTCTACGGGCGAAACCGTGGCGTGGTTGATGATAACGTGTTCTGGGGTGAGCACGGGGGCCATGGAGCGCAAAACGGCGAGGAGAGCCTCACCGTTGGCTACGAAGATTTGGATGTGCTTGGCGGATTCCGCGACTTCGGCTGGGGAACTAAGAAAATTCGGCTCGGGACGAAGTGAGCGATTCCAGACCCAGACTTGATAGCCCGACTTCCGGAGGCATGCGGTGACTCGGCTTCCGATGATGCCGAGACCGATGACTCCGGCAATGGCTTTGCTTTGCTGCTCCATCCCGGGTCCGATCAACCTGCTGTCGGCAGGAAGGTCTCGATCTTGGCGGATTCTTTCAGCTTTTTCATGACCGCTTGAACGCCTTCCCTCTGATTGGTGCTCTTGAGGTAGGACGTGATTTGCTCTTTCACTTCTGTGAAAGGAAGCGTGCCCGCGGGCTTGGTTTCAGTCACTTTGATGACGTGCCATCCGAACTGGGTGCGGACAGGTTGGCTGATGTCGCCGATTTTTTGAGAGAAGGCGGCGTTTGCGAATTCAGGTACCATGCGGTCTTTAGTGAAGAACCCGAGGTCACCTGCGGACTCTTTTGCACCGGGCTCTTCGGAGAGTTCTTTAGCAAGGGTCGAGAAATCCTCGCCTTTGGTTGCGCGCTCGGAAGCCTTGGTTGCGGCTTCTTTTTGTTTATCCACATCAGCCTCCGTTGCCTCAGGTTTCACCATGAAGAGAATGTGACTCGCCTTGACTGTCTCGGGTTGCTCAAATTCTTTTTTGTTCGAGTCGTAGAAAGTTTGGGCTTGGACTTCGGTGACATCCGAAGTCTTGACCTGCGATTTCATCCAAAGTTGTTGCTGGAGCATGGTGCGAAGGTTTTCCTTCAGCTTTTCTGGTGTCTGCCCAGCTTGCTTGAGTTGTTCATCAAAGATTTTTTCATCGGGAAATTGTTTTTTGATTTTGGCAATTTCTGCATCGACGTCGGCATCGGTCACTTTTTCTTCTGAGGCTGCTCCGGTGACGAGCTTGTCCATGATTAGCTCTTGGAGGAGTTGGTTGTAAGCTCCGAGTTTTTGCTCGTTGGTTAAAGTTGCCGCATTCTGGCCAGAGCCTTCGACTGCTGCTTTGAAGATTTCTTCGAGTTGTTGGCTGGTGATATTTTGACCATTCACGGTAGCAACGACCTCAGGGAGGACGATTGGCTTTGCATCAACGGGTGGCTTCGGGTCTGCATCAGCGGCAAGCTTTGCAACAGATGCTTCAGCTGGTGCGGTCACTTCTGCTGGTGCGGAAGTGACTTGTTTGACTTCAGGTTGAGCTGTTGGAGTGGCTGCTTCGGGAGCAGGAGTGGCTTCCTGTGTGGCAGGAGCAGTAGGAGTCGGGGGTTTGCACGAGGTAATGGCCAAGGCTGATGCTACAACGAGTGGAACGATGGTAAGTTTGGAACGTGTCATTTGAAATAAGAACGGGATTTATTCGCACGTTGTGCATCGTTTTGCGAGAGGAAAAAAAGCCCCATCCGATATCAGATAAAAAACCAGGCATTATCGGGACGCTTGGTCGCTCGACCCCGAATATTCCCTACGATTTGAGTGCGGATAATTCGGCCACTGTGGCGTGCTTTGTAGGAAAAAGAATCCCCAGCAGGAACGTCGTCCCACAACCTATAAAAACATAATAAGGCCATGAAATGGCTGGCCACCAGGTTGGCATGATGAGTCCAAAGTTCCAGTCTGCAGGTTGAAGTTGAAAGTGGAGCAGGGCTGCAAGACTGATGGCGGGAATCTTCACTTTTCCCAAGATGAGTACGGCGCCCACCCCAGCCAGCATCGCGAAGACGTTGAGTAAATCATTTCCACGTGACTTCGTGAGCACGCCGAGGAGGAAGACACCCAAGATGGATCCGTACCCATAACCCAGAATACCGAGAGCCAGAGGGATGATAGTGATATTTGTGGAAAGCACGGCATAGGCGGCAGCCGTTGCGACAATAATCATCAACCCGCCAAATACGGCCGTCGCTATTCGGGCGGCACGCACGGACTGAGTGTCCGTCGATGTCTTGTTGATGTAAGGTTGGTAAAAATCGCGGATGAACGATGTCGCCAAAGCATTCAGCGCAGCTGAGGTCGACCCCATCATGGTAGCGAATACTCCAGCAATGATGAGTCCGCGGATGCCGACTGGCATTTCGTGTACAATATAATGCGCGAAGATTTCATTGTGGGCTATGGGCAGTGAGGGGTCTGGATTAATCTGGTAGTGGACCCAGAGCAGGATGCCGACGAAAAGAAAAGCGAGGACGATCGGGATATCGGCAAACCCGCTTACGATGAGGCTGAAACGGCTTTTCGAAATATTCTCTGCCGTGAGCATGCGTTGAACCATGTCTTGGTCGGTGCCATGGGTGGCCATGGTGAGGAATGTCGATCCCAAGATGGCAGCAAGAATGGTGTAGGGATTTTCCAGCATTGCTCGAATGGCTTCGCCAAAGGGTCGAGTGGCATCCCAACCGGTTTGGAACATCGCAACAGTATGCCCATTGAGCATCGAGTCGACTTTAGTGAGGCCACCGGGGATGCCTCGAACGATCGCAAAGATCGCAAAAATCACCGCGCCGCACATGAGGCAAGCCTGTATCACATCGGTCCACACAACCGCCTTGATTCCCCCTACAGCGGTGTAGAAAGTGGTGATGACTGTGACAAAAACGATGCCCCAAAAATAGGTCCAGATCGTGATCTCGGAACCAGGAAAAAGGTAGCGCCAGATGACGACGAGTATAACGCCGCCAAGGTAAAGCCTGACGCCAATTCCCAAAACACGGCCAAGGAGAAAAATCCCGCTCGCCATGTTTTTTGTGCGAGAACCGAAGCGGACGGTAAGGTATTCGTAGATGCTCTGAACCTTGAAGCGAAAATAAGGTGCAATGAAGAGATAAGCAATGATCACGCGTGCGAGGATCGTTCCGATAGCCAGTTGGGCGTAGGCGAAGCCGAGTGTCTTATAACCTTCGGCGGGCGTTCCCAAGAATGTCGCGGCGCTCGTCTCCGCGGCGATGATAGAAGCCAGTACCGCCCACCATGGCATTTTGTGTCCACCTAAGGCAAACTCCTGAAGAGTCGAATTGCCACGACCCGCGTAGAGGCCGATGCCCACGATGGCAACGAAGTAGGCTAAAATAACGAATCCATCAATGAGGAGTGCGGACTGGCTCATTAGGGACGGAGCGCTTTAACAAGGACGACGGAGTTCCGTCCACTGGACTCGTAGCGGATGCGGCGTGTGTTCGGCAAAAGCGAAGGATCCGCAGCAGTGTAGCCGCCTTTTTGTTGGAGATAGCTGTAGGCTTGCGTTGATAAAGCGAAGAGATTTTTCACGCCCTTTTCACGAGCTAGGTTTTCAACAAAAGCCATGAGTTTGCGTCCGTAGCCTTGGTTTTCATGCGACTTCCGTACATGGAGACAGGCGAGTTCCGCCGCAGCTTGTTCCGGATACATGTGCAAGGCCACACAGGCCACTGGAGAACGATCAA
Source organism: Chthoniobacter flavus (assembly GCA_945903555.1). Taxonomy (GTDB): domain Bacteria; phylum Verrucomicrobiota; class Verrucomicrobiia; order Chthoniobacterales; family Terrimicrobiaceae; genus UBA967. The sequence continues at coordinate 1,613 of CAMDOJ010000103.1, read as the reverse complement.
TCTCCAAAAGCCAGTAGTCATTTAAATTTTCAAGAATCTCCGTGCGTGAGCGCCGGACGAGCTCCTCATTTTTGACGGATTGCCTAATGAGTGAAATGACCGCACGAACGTCCTTTTTAAAAATACGCCGGATTTGCTGATACTCGTTGGAGTAAACCATGGTCCCGATGCCTTCGTGACTGAAGACCTCGCTCAAGAGGGCCTCGTTCATGCCGCCATCGAGGATGTGGGTGCGGGCAACGCCTTGCCGGCAGGCCTTGGCTCCATTTTCGAGCTTGGAAATGAGGTTAGGGGAGAATTCGGATTTCCGCTTTTTGATGAGCTCCTCGGTTTCTGCAATCGAGATCTGGCGAGGCAGCGGAACGGATTCCGAGAACGCGCTACATGGCGCGAGATAGAGAATCTTTGCAGCACCGAGCTCCACGGCAACCTCGAGAGCGATGCTGTCGGAGTTCACCCGGTAGGTACGTCCCTCGCCATCGAAGCCGAGTGGAGGAACGATGGGGATGATGCCTTCATCTAGTAGTAACTTGAGCGCCTTCACGTCGACGCGCTCGACCTTGCCGGTGTATTGCTGGTCTATGCCACTAAGAATGCCGGATGGATGGGCGATAAGCGCGTTAATGTATGCGGCGCGGAGATCGACAGAAGAAAGCCCCTCCATGATCTCATTTGTAAGACGGATAGCCGCATCAATACTCACCTGGAGCGTGGGCTCGTCGGTGACGCCGATGCCATCGGAGTTGGTGATTGGGATTCCGCGGGCTTCCGCATGGGAGATGATCTGATGGCTGGCGCCGTGGACCAAAACAACCTTGATGCTGAGCGAGCGAAGGACGGCAATATCGAGTAACAGGTTGGGGAAATTTTCCGAACCCGCCACCTCGCCATCCACGGCAATCACGAAAATGCGCTCTCGGAAGAGCGGAACATATTGTAGGATTTCGCGGAGATCGGAGACGTTCACGGTAATTTAGACATGACGCTGATAACAGATGACCAGCTTCGGACACAGCAGAAAAAATAAGACTGTTGAAAATCCTGCGGTCGCCGTTATTTTCGGTGAATGTCATATGAAAAATCCTTGCTCGCGGCGCAGGGTTATATCGAACTCGAAATGCCCATTGAGGCAATAGCTGAGTTGGATTCCCTTCCGAGTGAGGAAAGGGAATCCGAGGAGGCGTTGCAGATGCGGCTCTTTATTCTAATGAAAACACAGGAGTGGGAAACCGCTCTCGATGTTTGTCGTTCGATGCGGGTCAGCTATCCTGACGCACCAGCTGGATTCATTCATGGAGCGTTCTGCCTTCATGAAAAGGGGGAAACCGCCGAGGCCCGTAAACTCTTGCTCAGTGGACCCAACTGTCTCGAGGAGGAGGCCACCTATTTTTACAATCTGGCTTGCTACAGTGCGGTTCTTGGTGATCTCGATGCGGCTGTAGATTATGTGAAAACAAGCTTCGCGATGGATGACAAATTCCGTGAGATCGCCAAGCTCGATCCAGATCTGGGCCCGATTAAAAAAACGTTTTGAGCGCGCTCAGCGAAGCCTTTGCCAAAAACTTCGCTTATGGCCGCGAGGTCGGTGCATCCGTGAGCGTCTTCGATGCCAA
>CAMDOJ010000102.1 GCA_945903555.1 Chthoniobacter flavus | reverse complement strand
CGCCGGCATCGCTGAATCAGGCACCATCGTGATCACAGATGAGTCCACCCCCGACCGCCTCGCTGCCCTTGCCCCGTGGTATCATATCGCCCTCCTTGATCGGGCGGATATCCATCGGACGATTGGCGACGCCATAGCCTCCATGCCCGCAGATCCCAATATCGTCTGGGTCACAGGCCCCTCAAAAACCGCCGACGTCGAGGGCATCTTGATTCAAGGGGTTCACGGGCCTGGCGCGCAAGCGTGTTTGATTGTCTAGCGGGCGCTTACTTGAACGCGTGAAGGTTCTCAAATATGATCCGACTGCCGATCAACTTCGAATATTAAGTCCGTTACGAATAATACCAAAAGCCTCTTGCTTTTGGATTTTAGTAGAGGGGCACAGCGCGTCTCGCCTGTGTGCTGCGGTCTGCTCCTTGGTTCCGATGGGTATGCTGTGAGCGGGGAGACTAGTCTCCACACGGCCGAGACGGCCATGGCCCCTTCTTTTGCGCTACAAAGTCTAATTTCAAAGGGACAATAGTATAAGTCTGTCTTTTTGTAGTGATGCCCGGAGCTTTAAATCGTTCAAGGCACTCATGAGCGGGCGAAGGGAACCCCTCCTGTCCGTGGACTGAAACCACCGGACGATTCTTGGCCTCGAAGAGAATGGGGTTGCTGTTGGTCATGCATCTTACAGTGGAAAGAATATCGAAGAAATCATGCCATGAAATTGCTCTTGGATTTTTTAAATAAATTCCTCCTACCCCCGTAGATGTCCTACCAGTGTTGCTAGAGTTGCTGGCGAAATGATCACCAAAATCCTTCGCCTCATCGAAAGTCTTCCAGCAGTTACGCACCGCATCAACGCAACATTAAGCCCCCATCAACTCGCCTTAAGACTTAAAAAATTAATGCTTAAAACTTGCGCTATCCATCCGCAGAACCATTTGCAGCGTGCGTTTGTTAAGCAGGAGGAGTTTGTGTTTTGTGAACGAGGGCACCGCCATCAGCAACCCTGATATTAAATCGACGAAGTGCGAAAACATGGAAGAATCTCTAGTTAGCTGACGTTCTATGCGCATAGAAAAAGCCTCTCGACCCGCTTGTTAAGGAAATCTAGAATCGATTCAATCAAGGCTGCCCCAACTTAAAACTTAATGCTTAAAACTTAAAACTTTCACCCATGGGCTTCACCTATCGCAAATCTGTTAATCTCGGCCCGTTCAGAGTCAATTTCAGCAAGTCTGGCATTGGGTATTCTGTCGGTGGTCGGTTTTTTCGCACGGGTGTCAGTGCGCGTGGGAAAAAGTATAGCAGCTTCAGCATCCCAGGAACAGGTGTAGGCTACCGTCAATCGGGCTCGGGATGCCTTGTCCTTCTGGCGGCTGTTCCCATTGGAATCGTGGCCACCAAACTTCTTATCCCAACATGAGTCACCTCAGTTCCATCACAACGCCCCCGTCCTGTTAATTCTGTAAATCTTATCAAAAAATGATCTCTTGGAAACGCACTCTTCGCACGACTTCATCTGAACGCTTCCTCGCACAGCGCGAGGGCAAGGATGTTGCCGCTGTTGATCTCCACTACCTCGCCAATGGCACCGTCGCTGGAACGGTGGTTTTACTAAAGGACGAGGGATGGAAAGAATCCGATGTGCCTGCGCTTCTCGGTTCGCTGGACGAGGATTTTCTGCCTGATGTGGACCTCGATCACGGTAACCTCACCTACACCGTTGTCCTCGGTGAGGTGCTTGGGAATTACGAGGCGGAGAAAAAATAACTATGTCTGGAGCAAAGAAAAATCTCAGTAAATTGGAGCGAGTGCCTCTTTAATGTCACATCGCTCAAAATACTCTTATTCGGCATGAACAAAAAATCCCTTAGTGAACGCGACATCTGCACGAAGTTCATCACGCCCAGCCTTGTTGCGGCTGGATGGGATCTCGACACTCAGATTCGTGAAGAGGTCGGTTTCACCGATGGGCGAATTTATGTGCGGGGAAAAATTCACGCGCGCGGCGCGAAAAAGCGGGTGGACCACATCCTCTACTACAAGCTCAACATCCCCCTCGCGATCATCGAGGCCTGCGGAATACGGCAAGAAGCGCAAAGTCACCGTCAACGGCGTTGAAGTCACCGTTATCAAAGAGCGCATCCAATACATGGGCGACGACGGCAAGATCATCACCGAAAGCCTACGGAACTACACACGCAAGAATGTGCGCACCCTTACGCCTCGCTCAATGACTTCCTCGCCCCATGGAATCAAGCCGACAAGAAGCGCGCCATCGTCGAGGAGCTCGAACAACAAGGTTTCATCTTCGCCGCGCTGAATGAGGAAGTCGGCTCCGTCTTCGATCCTTTCGATCTCATCTGCCACATCGCTTACGACCAAAAGCCGCTCACCCGCAAGGAACGTGCCGAGCAGGTGAAGAAGCGAGATTACTTCAGCAAATATGGCGATTTCTCCCGCAAAGTCATCGCCGCCTTGCTCGACAAATACGCTGACACCGGCTCCTTCGACCTCGAAAGTCGCGCCATCCTCACCATGACGCCTATCAACCAGCTCGGCACGCCTAAGGAAATCACCGATGCCTTCGGCGGTCCCAAAGCCTATGACGACGCAATCCATCTCTTGACCCATGAACTCTACAAGGCCGCCTGACACTTCGCCATGTCATCCGCCCTTTGAATCTTCACCGCTCAGGTTTGGAGATTATCTGGTTTTTGTGGACGAAAGTGGTGACCATGAGTTGTCCAAAATTGACCCGCAATACCCAGTCTTTATCCTTTTGTTCTGCATTATTCGTAAAGACGACTATGTGAACCAAGTGTGCCCGGCTTTACAGCGCTTCAAATTTGAGTTTTGGGGTCACGACGAGGCAGTCCTTCACGAGCATGAAATCCGAAAACCGCACGGCCATTTTCTGTTTCTCCTCCAAAAGACGCTTCGGGAGCGTTTTCTCGCCGGAATCACCACTCAGATGCAGAACCTGCCAGCCACCATCGTTGCCGTGGTCATCGACAAACCCGCCTTTGTTTCCCGTTATCACCATCCCGTCAGCCCGTATGATTATGCCATGGAGACTGGACTGGAGTTGGTATTCCGGCACATGGAAGTGGAAGGCCAGAACGGGAGGGTCACCTCTGTCATTGTCGAGAGCCGAGGACGCCGTGAGGATAATGAGTTGGAACTGGCCTTTCGCCGCGTTTGCGATGGCACAAACGCGCTGCATCAACCTCTGCCGTTCGATCTCGTCATGATTCCGAAAACGGCAAACTCTCCCGGATTGCAGCTTGCAGACCTGATTGCTCGCCCCGTTGGCATTCATCATCTGCGTCCTAGCCAACCCAACCGTGCTTATGAAATTATCGAAACCAAGTTCCGCCGCAGCCCATCGGGCAAAATGGAAGACTGGGGAGTAAAACTTCTCCCCTGAAATGCGAAGGGCCTCCGGGAAATCCCAGAAGCCCAACGCCGACCGGATATTTCCAGTCCAACTTGTGATTACACTCATCTAGCCCTGATTTTCGTCAATACTTTATTTCCATGCCCAACATCTCTGCCATTATTAAAAAAAGGGTGAAGTTTGAATGATGAAGGATGAGGGAGATTTGGTATCGCGAACCAAAATATTTGCTTTACGGGTGGTAAAGATGTTTTCCGCATTGCCCAAGACAGCCGAGGCGCTGATGACGACCTGCCGCTTACTGGAAGCGGAGGTCGAGCACGCGCGCACCCACGCCGCCCACCTCCTCCAAGCCGTCCTCAAAGAAGCCTTCGCGCCTGCGGCCAATGTGGCCGCATAACCATTATGCAACTGACCAAAGAACTGGCCAACCTGACGCGGGAGCAGCTTTATGAGAAGGTCTGGTCAACGCCGGGCATTACGCTGGCGGCGGAGTTCGGTCTCTCCGATGTGGCCATCGCCAAGCGTTGCAAGAAGCTCGAGGTGCCGCGTCCATCGCGCGGCTACTGGGCAAAGCTTCAAGCGGGTCGCAAGCCCCGTCGGGTTCCCTTGCCGCCGACCCAAGAGGAAACCTTCACGCGGTTAGCTGAGAAAGAACCGGCGCGAAAAAAGCTGCCGCGTGCGGACGAAGCCTCGCTGGGTCCATTGGCTGCGGAATTTTTGGCCGCCCTGAAGAAATGCAAAAACAAGTGGGACTCGCGGATTCACTTGAAGGAGCCGTCATGGCCAGAAGTCACCGTCTCGCCAGCGTTGGCCGAGCGGTGCGCCCAGGCGTTTCATGTCATTCTGCAAGGAACGGACGGGGTGGGTCTGCCCTTCCGCAAGTCGCGAAGTTCTTACGAAGGCGGGGTTTTCCGTCTCGGGCATGACCAACTGTTTTTTGTGATCGAAGAGGAGTTGGTCGCCGCCCCCGAGCGCACAACGGGACGTGGGCGACGTCCGGCATACTCCGCTTACGGCGAGAATCGTGTCCCGTGCGGGAGCCTCACATTCACGATCAACAGCAGCCGATACGGCCGGGACACAGTGAAGCAATGGCGCGAAGGCAAAGATGGAGCCCTCGAAGATGTGCTGGTGAAAGTGGTGTCAGGAATCCGCAGCTACTTTGTCCAATCGCGAAAGAAGCGCGTCCAAGATGCCATCGATCAGGAACGCAGGCGTCTCGAAGCGGAGGAGCGGCATAGGGAATACGAGAAAAAGCGAGCCATCGAAGAAGAAGCCAAGCGCCGAGAAAGACATGCCAAGGCGGTGAGAAAGGTCGTGCGGACGAGGAGGGACGACCTGCTCAAGGCAGCCGAGTGGTGGCGCTTGCAGCAGGGGGCGTTGGAGTTTATCGCCGATTGCGAGCGGCAGTGGATGTCTGCACAGGACGGGCAACTCGATCCGGATCAGCTGGCTTGGCTGAAATGGGCACGCGAGACGGCTACGACCTTGTCGCCTACGGCTTGCGGCTACCCTGATCCGGCCAAGGACGGCCCGGTTGAGATGGGTTCCATACCCTTCGGTGGTCCGTATCCCGAGACGCGCAAGTTCACGAGGCCGCCCACCATGCCAAAGATATCCAAGCCCACAGTCGTGAAGCAGGGCTACTACGGAGAAACAACTCCAACGCCACAGACATACCCATTCTGGTTGAAGAATCAGCGCAGTTGACGCCAGGCCACAAAATCCCGCAAGGCCATTAGGTGATGGCATATAGGGCCATAGCCTCTTGATATTGTTTCATTATAAGGTAACATAGAGATCGTGCTTGTCATTGATTTCTTTATGTCTCCGCACGGGAATTCTCCTGTGGTGGAGTTTCTTGATGGTCTCGATGCCAAGCAGGCGGCCAAGGTACTTTGGACTCTCTCTGCGATGAAACTGACACACCCAGCGCCTTCACTTTACCTGAAAAAGATGGTGACTACGGACGATCTTTGGGAGGCACGCGTGATCTTCGCCGGAAACATATTCCGCCTGCTGGGGTGGATGGATGGCACAGACAAATTGATCCTGGCGCACGGCTTCACCAAGTAGACGGAGAAGACCCCGTTGCAGGAAATCCGAACAACCGAAACGCGAAAGAAAATTTATGAAAACAAAGAAACCTGATGACCTGGATCTCTACATTGTAGAGCGAAAAGAGAAGGATGCGGAATTCGCTGCTGCCTACGACAGTGAGCAGGCGGAGTGGGAGATTGGCCAACTTCTGTCAAAGACCCGCGAGAGCGCGGGACTCACGCAAGAGGCATTGGCCCGAAAAATAGGTTCCACGCGCAGCGCCATCTGCCGCTACGAGCGCCATCCAGCGAATCTCACACTCTCGACATTGGAAAAAGTCGCACGCGCCACGGGGCGGCGACTGGTCGTGAAATTTGCTTGAGAGAATTTGGGCGTCTTTTCATTGGGGTCATCAAAAAGAAATTGAGGCTATTGAAAATTCTTGGCCCGTTGAGTTAAATGAAAAGACCCTGGCGGTGTTTTTTAAAAGTTAGGGCATACGCGTTGTTCGCGTTGTCAGCAGTGTCGTAAAAATCTGCTTTCCCTGCGAAGCGGCACAGCTAGATTGGATCGCCTTATGCAGACAACGTTGATATTACTTAAACCAGATTGTATTACTGGACACAAAGCGGGAGAGGTCCTGAAGCGTTTTGAAGATCAGGGATTCCAGATCCGCGGGTGTAAGATGTTCCGAGCCGATGCGAGCTTATTGCAAGAGCACTACGCTCACATTGCTTCGAAACCCTTCTTCCCCGAAGTCGAGAATTTCATGAAATCCTCGCCACTCATCGCTCTGGCCATCGCGGGCGATAA
>CAMDOJ010000101.1 GCA_945903555.1 Chthoniobacter flavus | reverse complement strand
AGGGCCAAAAAATGGGCTCAATGAGTTTCATCAATCCCAATTCTCTGCGAGCATTTGAGCGCTGAGAGATTCGTGGCGCAGCCTTAGGCTGCGTCTTTTTCCTGCTTGCGGCGGAGGAGGGGGGCTTTTTTGCCTTCCACGACGGCGCGATTGATTGTGACCTCGCTGATGTCGTCCCTGTTTGGGCAATCAAACATGACGTCTAGCATGATGCGTTCGATCATGGAACGAAGGGCGCGGGCGCCAGTGCCTTTGGTGATGGCTTCGCTGGCCATGGCGCGAAGGGCGTCTTTCGTGAAAGACAAGGAAACGCCATCCATGCCAAGGAGCTTGGTATACTGCTTGACCAGTGAGTTTTTAGGTTCGCTGAGCACGGAGACAAGTTGGTCTTCGTTGAGTTCCTCGAGTGCGGCGACGACTGGAAGGCGACCGATAAATTCGGGAATCAATCCGAAGGCAATGAGATCTTCGGGTTCGACTTTTTTCACGGTTTCGCGGCGGGCGACATCGGTATCCGTGAGGATCGGAGCGTTGAAGCCCATCGTGCGACTGCCCAAACGTTTTTGGATGATTTTTTCGAGTCCAACGAAAGCGCCGCCGCAGATGAAGAGGATTTTTTCCGTGTTGATTTGGATGTATTCTTGCTGCGGATGTTTGCGTCCGCCTTGGGGCGGGACATTGCAGATGGCGGCCTCGAGAATTTTCAGCAGGGCTTGCTGGACACCTTCGCCGGAGACGTCACGAGTGATACTCACGTTGTCTGTCTTGCGACCGATTTTATCGATTTCGTCGATATAAATGATGCCCATCTCGCAGCGCTTGACGTCGTGGTCCGCATTCTGAAGGAGGCGGAGGATAATATTCTCTACGTCTTCGCCGACATAGCCCGCTTCGGTGATCGAGGTGGCGTCAGCAATGGCGAAGGGGACATCCAATACCTGGGCGAGGGTGCGGGCGAGGAGGGTTTTTCCGGAGCCAGTGGGGCCGAGCAAAAGGATGTTGCTCTTCTCGATTTGGACATCAGCCAAGGGGTCAAGGTTGACCGTGCTTGGTGGTGGCTGGGCGAGTCGCTTGTAGTGGTTATGGACGGCCACGGCCAAAACCTTCTTAGCGGTGTCCTGCCCAATGATGTGCTGGTCGAGGAGCTTCTTGATTTCGCTCGGTTTGAGTATTTTGAAGCTCGGTTTGGATTTATGGGAGTCGTCTTTTAATTCTTTTTCGAGAATCCCTTTGCAAATCGTAATGCAGCTGTCGCAAATATAAACACCTGGGCCTGCGATAAGCTTACGGACTTCGGATTGGCTCTTCCCGCAGAAAGAACACATGGTCAGGTTATTGGGCCGAGCCATCTAGATTATTTGGTTTCAGTAGCGGCTTTGATGACGTCCGTGATTTCTTTCACCTCTTTGCGAGATTTCACGACTTCGTCGACGAGACCATAGGCTTTGGCTTCGTCGGCGGTCATGTAGTTGTCACGATCTGCATCACGCTCGACCTGCTCGACTGTCTGACCTGTGTGGTGTGCGAGGAGACGGTTCAGGCGTTTTTTGAGCTTGAACATGAATTCGACTTGGCGTTCCACGTCGCTGGCTTGGCCTTTGGCGCCGCCGGAGACTTGGTGGATCATGATGTCGGAATTCGGCAGTGCGTAGCGTTTTCCCTTTGTTCCTGCGCAGAGGAGAACGGCACCCATGCTCGCAGCGAGGCCCATGCAGTAGGTGTTCACATCGCAGTTGACGAATTGCATCGTATCATAAATCGCAAGGCCAGCGGAGACCGATCCGCCGGGCGAATTGATGTAGATGTTGATGTCTTTTTTCGCGTCTTCCATTTGAAGGAAGAGAAGCTGGGCTATAACGAGGTTCGCGACGTTATCATCGATACCGGTGCCGATGAAAATGATGCGGTCTTTGAGGAGCCGGGAGTAGATGTCGTAGCTGCGTTCGCCGCGGCCGGTTTGTTCAACAACAATTGGGACTAGCATATATTAGTGGTAGATTAAGCTGCGGATGCCGCAGGTTCGTTAACGGTAGCAGTGGATGCAACCAAATCAAGGGCCTTGCTAATGAGGATCTGCTCGCGCAGACGGTTGATGCCTCCGCTTTTTGACATGTCTGTGGCGAGCTTTTTGATCGGGACCTCGTAGCGTTGGGACATCTCGAAGAGGGCTTGGTAGAGTTCGGCTTCGGCGATCTGGATATTCTCTTCCTTAGCGATGCGGAGGAGGAGGAAATTTGCGCGCACGCGGTCGCGGGCGGTCGTCGAAGCGGTCTCAAAAATCTCAGCTGTGTGGGATTTAAGGTCCTCGTCGCTCACTCCGCGGGATTGGTTTTCGGCAACGATTTGCTTGAGGAGGGTGTTGGCTTCGGCTGCCACAACGCTCTCCGGCAGATCGCAGGTGAAGCTGTCGAGGAGGTTTTTGACGATGGCATTTTTCTTTTCCGAGAGGAATTTATCCTGAAAGTTGGACTCGTGGTTCTGACGAATTTTTTCCTTGAGTGTTTCCAATGTGAGACCGGGTTCGATTTTCTCGGCGAGAGCATCATCGATGTCGGGAAGTTTTTTGACGTTAATGCCGTGCAGGGTGACGGTGTAGGTGACTTGTTTGCCTTGTAGGTCTGTGATCGGGAAGGTGGCGGGCACGTCGAGGGTGAATGTGCGGCTTTCTTCAATATTCATGCCCTCGATGGCTTTGGAGAAGCCAGGAAAGAGGGTGCCCTCGCTCATGAGAACCCAGGCATTGCGGCGGCCGTGGAGTTGGGCTGGTGCCGTTGGAACGACGGAGGAAAGGAGTTCGTCGCCGATTTTTCCCTCATAGGTAATGACGGCGTAATCTTCCATCGCTAACGAACGATCGGTGACGGGATCGAAGCTGGAATGCGGCTCACGAAGGTAATCGATAAAGTTGGAGATGTCCTCGTCGGTGACGATCTTTTTAGCGACTTCGACGGTCACGGACTTGTAATCGGGAAGATTGATGATCGGCATCGTCGAGATGGTGGCGCGAATGCGGAGTTGCTTATCCGGTGTCATTTCCACGTGGTCCACTTTTTCAATCGAGTGGAGTTGGATCTTGTGGGTCTCGGCGGCCTCGGTGATCGCTTCGCGGAGGAGCTTGCTTTGAACTTCCTCTTGGATGTCCTTAGCGTAGCGGGATTCGACGATGGATGCCGGAGCTTTACCGGGTCGGTAGCCGGGAATGCGGGCCATTTTTTGGAATCCCTTGGCGGTGGCATCCCATTCTTTTTTTACGCGATCAGTTGGAAGTTCGATAGTAAGACCGACGATACAATTTGGTTGATAATCCAGAGAGACATTCATGATAAGCGGGGTAGAAAAGCACATTCAATCCCATGGGGCAATCGGTATCCCTCAAAACCCAAAAATATTATCAGTCTGCTTACCGCCAAAAAATGGGGAACCGACCTAAAAAAATCATTTCAGACGCAAAAATCTTGAATGCCACGGCCTGGAGGATAATTTTCCTATCCGCTTTGAAATCGCTCACGACTCCTCTGCAAAAACCAACACACGAATGCGGTGTATTCGCTGTCTACAACCATCCGGATGCCGCCATGCTGGCTTACTATGGACTCTTCGCCCTGCAGCATCGCGGGCAGGAGAGCGCTGGCATTGTCACCGCAGAGCCCGAAGATAAGACGTACCACACGCACAAAGGCATGGGGCTGGTCTCTCAGGTTTTCAAACCCAGAGACCTCAAAAAACTGAAAGGTTCGCGTGCGATCGGGCATGTTCGTTATTCCACGACAGGTTCAAGCAATCTCAAAAATGCCCAACCTTTCGTGGTTGATACCGCGCGAGGTCAACTCGCCATCGCTCATAATGGAAACCTCGTCAACGCCGCTGCGCTGCGTTCGGAACTCGAGGAAAAGGGCTCTATTTTTCAGACCACCGTCGATAGTGAGATCGTTCTGCATTTGCTGGCCCAACCTTCGAGTGCGGGCGGCGGGATTGCGGCCTTGCGCCGCTTGCAGGGTGCGTTTTCGATCGTGCTTATGGGCGAGAGCGAAATTATCGGTTTCCGTGACCCGCACGGCTTTCGGCCGCTTTGTATCGGCAAGCTCGATGGGGCCTACGTCCTCTCCTCCGAGAGTTGTGCGTTCGATCTCATTCACGCTGAATTCATCCGCGACGTGGAACCCGGCGAAGTCGTCATCATCGACGATAATGGTCTTCGTAGCGAGTGGCCCTTTAAAAAAGAGCGGAGCGCGTTTTGCATTTTCGAATACGTTTACTTCGCTCGCCCGGATAGCAATCTCGCGGGAACGAATGTGAGTATTGCCCGTGTCGAGATGGGGAGGGAACTCGCCCGTCGTCATCCGGTCGAAGCCGATCTTGTCATTCCTGTTCCAGACTCTGGAATTTTTGCCGCGCTGGGTTTTTCCGAGGAACTTGGTATTCCCTATTACCCCGCCTTTGTCCGAAACCACTACATCGGCCGCACGTTTATCCAGCCGACACAAATGATCCGCGACTTCAATGTGCGCGTGAAACTCAACCTCATTCGTTCCGCCGTCGAGGGCAAACGCGTCGTTGTTGTCGATGACTCGATTGTTCGCGGCACGACCGCCCGCTCGCGTGTCGTCAATCTTCGCGAAAACGGCGCCAAGGAAGTTCACATGCGCATCAGTTGCCCGCCGCACAAGAATGCGTGTTACTACGGCATCGACTTTCCTGATCCCGAGAAGCTCCTCGCTAACCAGTGTACGATGGAGGAAATCTGCAAATACCTCGGCGCCGATTCTCTCGGCTATCTCGATGTGGATGGAATGGTGAGGGCCACCGGTCGCAAATCCAATGAATTTTGTATGGCTTGCTTCAATGGCGAGTATCCAGTCCCGTTCGATTCGAAATTCGACAAACTCATCATGGAAAAACGCCGTTCCCAAGCCCGCCTCCTCGAAGCTCCAACCGCCCGTCTCCTTTGAAAACTCCAAGTAAACAAAAAGCCTATGCCGCCGCCGGCGTCGATGTGGACCTCGGCAACAAAGTCAAAAAGGGTATTCACGCCCTCGTTAGCGCCACCCACGGTCCCGAGGTTCTCGGAAAAATCGGCGGCTTCGGTGGTCTTTTTCAGCCCAACTTCAAAGGCCTGAAGGAACCTGTGCTTGTCTCCAGCGTGGACGGCGTGGGCACCAAGTTGAAAATCGCCTTCGCGACCGATCGCCACGATACCATCGGCCAAGATCTCGTGAACCATTGCATCAACGACATCGCCGTTATTGGTGCTCGCCCCCTATTTTTCCTCGACTACATCGGTGGCGAAAAACTCGACCCAGTCGTCTTCAAGCAAATCCTCAAAGGTTTTGCTAAGGCTTGCAAGGACGGCGGGTGTGCCCTCATAGGCGGGGAAACCGCCCAAATGCCCGGCATGTATCAAAAAGGCGAATACGATGTCGCCGGAACCATCGTCGGTGTAGTTGATCGCTCAAAAATGCTCGACGGCTCGAAAGTTCGCATCGGCGACGTGCTTATTGGACTCCGTGGAAATGGCCTTCACACGAACGGCTATTCGCTGGCTCGCCATGTCCTTCTCGAAAAAGCGAAGCTCCCGCTCGACAAGCCCGCTCCCGGCATGACCCAACCCCTCGGCAAGGAACTCCTCCGCGTTCATCCGAACTACCAACCGCTCATGGCCTCCCTTCCAGCAGGCATACTCCATGGTGCCGCCCACATCACGGGTGGTGGCCTTCTCGACAACCTTCCCCGCGTCCTTCCCGAGGGGTGCCGCGCCTCGATCCACAGCTTCACTTGGAAACTGCCGCAGATTTTTCATCTCATCCAGACCCTAGGGAATGTCCCCATGGACGAGATGTACCAAGTTTTCAATATGGGGATCGGCATGGTGCTCATCGTTCCCGCCAAGCGAGCCGACGAAGCCCTACGACTCACCAAAGGCATCCGAATCGGGGAAATTATCCCCGGTTCCCAGGACGTCGTCATCGATTGACTGGGTTTTAATATCATTGTTTCTTTAAAATTAGACTTTGCATCGCAAAAGAAAGGGGCATGGCCGTCCCGGCCGTGTGGAGACAGGGCTACTCTATCTCCCTTCCTATACTTGGAACCAAGTAGCATGCCAAAGCACACAGGCGGTGCCTCCGGCTCGGAGAGACGCACTGTGCCCCTCTCCTAAAATCCAAATGCAAGCTGCTTTTGGATATAAAATTCACCAACCAAGCCCCTCTTACTGGCAAAAATTGCCCTTTTTGGCTCCCGCCTTCGGCATTTTTTTCCAGAACTTAAGGGAAAAAGCTAAAAAAACTCTTGGCATGGATGTTGCTTTGCCCTCACTCGCAGTCGAAACGATCC
>CAMDOJ010000100.1 GCA_945903555.1 Chthoniobacter flavus | reverse complement strand
CCGATCGCCGCAGAGTTTCTTATCCCGGCCAATTCAGAGAAGCCAGTCAGGAGCTAGGCGAGTGAAGCCCTCCCTGTTGGCGATGGAAAAATCAGGAATGGGCTCCCGTTAGCTGATCCCAATAACAGCTTAGCTGGCCCACGGATTTGACATGTGCAAATGTAATAACTAAAGTTATTCCATGATCGCTCAATCCAAAGTCCGCAAAATCGGTAATTCCCTAGGTGTGGTTCTTCCCAAGGAGGCTTTGCAACAGCTTAAAGCGGAGGAGGGAACGATCCTGTATTTTACTGAGTCGCCGGAGTGCTCGCTGCGTGTCACGCCCGAGAAGCCTGGGTTTAAAAATATGATGGAAATCGCTGATAAGGGCATGCAACGCTATCGCAACGCTCTACGCGAACTCGCAAAATGAGCGAACCGAACTGGATTGAGCGCCCCGTTCTGCTTGCAGTTCAAACAGAATTGCTTGATCGATTTGGAGGTTTATCAGGAATTAGGGATGAAGGGCTTCTGGATTCTGCAATCAACAAGCCAAAAAACCTTTTAGCATATGGTAAGCCCTCTGTTTTCGAGTTAGCTGCTTCGTATGCTGTTGGGCTTGTCAAGAACCATCCTTTTCTCGATGGCAACAAGCGCATCGGGTTTATGGCGGCCTACATTTTTCTTGGCGCAAATGGATTTTCTTTTGAAGCCACAGAGGAGGAGGCTGTTCTCGAAACCCTCGCACTGGCTGCGAGCCATTCCACCGAGGCAGATTATGCCGCTTGGTTGGAGCGCAATTCCGTTCCGATAGAGACGTGAGATCGTAAAGGATTCCTGCGCGCAGGAGGCTTTTGGTGTTTGCAGGCACCGGTCGCAGCCCACTGATAGATCGACACGGTTATCGTGCGCAGTGTCTTTGGCAAACCGATCAAGGTCACTCATGTCCGTGAGTAAGGGTAGAATTCACTTGTCAGTCCTCACCACAAACTCAAAGCTACAAGTTCATTTTTTATGCCAAATACAATACTTGTCGGAGCGCAGTGGGGTGACGAAGGAAAAGGGAAGATTATCGATTTTCTCACGGATGAGGCTGACATCGTCGTTCGCAGCCAAGGAGGGAATAATGCCGGACACACGATCGTTATCGGTGGAGAGAAATACGTTCTCCATCTCATCCCCTCCGGCATCCTTCGGCGGTCAAAAACATGCGTCATTGGCAATGGTGTCGTGATCGATCCAGTCTCCCTTGTTGGGGAAATCGACGGACTCTTGGCGCGTGGAATTAAGGTCGGAAAGAACCTTCTTATCAGCGATGCGGCACATCTTGTTTTGCCTTACCATCGTTCGCTTGATGAGTTGCGCGAGGTTCAAAAAGGAACCAAAAAAATCGGCACTACGAAGCGGGGTATCGGACCTGCTTACGCCGATAAAGCCTCACGCACCGGTCTTCGCATGGCCGATCTCATGCGCCCGGAAGTCTTCACTGCAAAACTCACGCAACGCGTCAAGGAGAACAACGAGATCCTCAAGAGTCACGGCCTCGCGCCCCTCAATGGTAAAAAAATCCTCCAAGATTACCTCGCCGCCGGCGAGAAGCTTCGGCCATTTGTTACCAATACCGTCATATTTCTGCACCGCGCTTTGGAGTTGAAACAAAGCCTGCTCTTTGAAGGTGCTCAAGGAACCTTCCTCGACATCGACCACGGCACATATCCCTTTGTGACGAGTTCGAATACGACGGCTGGGGGAGCCTCCACAGGGAGTGGTGTTCCGCCACACCGGATCGACTCCGTTCTCGGAGTGATGAAAGCTTACACCACCCGCGTGGGTGAAGGGCCATTTGCCACAGAGGATCAAGGCCTGAGCGACACCCTCCACGCCATGGGGCGCGAATACGGCGCCACCACAGGACGTGCCCGCCGTTGTGGTTGGTTCGATGCGGTATCGACACGCTACTCGACGATGGTGAATGGCATCGACAAAATCGCCATCACGAACCTCGACGGACTCGATGGCGTTGAAACCATTCACATCTGTGTCGCCTACCGACTCGATGGCAAGGTGATTGATTTTCCGCCGACTGATAGCGATGACCTCGCTCGATGTGAACCAGTTTACATCGAATTGCCAGGTTGGTTAAAGGGCACGGAAAAGGCCCGCAAATTCTCGGAACTTCCGCCCAAAGCCCGCACCTATGTTAAAAAAATATCAGAACTCACGGGCGCGAAACTTTCGATCGTGAGCATCGGGCCAGGCCGCGCTCAAACGATCCGACTTTGATTGTGAGCGAAACCCCCAAACACGTTGCCGTCATCATGGACGGCAATGGACGCTGGGCGCAGCAGCGTGGACTGCCTCGCCTAGTCGGCCACGAGGCTGGGTCGAAGGCGATTGAGCGCTGCGTTCAGGCCTGCCTCGACACGGGGGTGCAATATCTCACACTCTACGCTTTCTCGTCGGAGAACTGGAAGCGTCCTGCGCTCGAGGTCAATGGACTCATGCTTTTGCTTGAGAAATTCCTTAACCAAAAGCGGGACGAAATGGTGCGGGAGGGCATTCGCCTTCATCACATCGGACGACGCAAGGAACTGCCCTCCGTCTGCCAACGCAAGCTGCAGGAGGTGATGGCGGCCACGGCCTCAAATACCCGACTTCACCTTGTGCTCGCTATCAACTACAGCAGTCGGACGGAAATCATGGATGCCGTTAAATCCATCACTCGCGATGTTGCCGCCGGTGCACTCCGCGAGGAGGATATCACCCCTGAGATTTTCGACGCCCGCTTGGATACCGCTGGAATTCCCGATCCCGATCTCCTGATCCGAACCTCCGGCGAAATGCGAATCTCTAATTTTCTCCTCTGGCAACTCAGCTACACGGAGATCCATGTGACAAAAAAATTCTGGCCGGAATTTGAGAAGGAAGATTTTCTTGCGGCTCTGGAGGATTTTCGATCACGTTCTCGACGGTATGGTGGAGTGTGAGTTTGCTATGTCTGCGACAGTTCTGCACTCAATCCCAATCACGAACATTGCGGCTTACCGCTTCGCGGAGTTGACCGATCTCAAGTCACTCCGCCAGCGCCTTCTGAGCCTCTGCAGGGGATGGGGATTGAAGGGCACGATTCTGATCAGTATGGAGGGAATTAATCTCTTTGTCGCGGGAGGTTCAGCAGAAATTGATCTCCTTCTAGCGGAGTTGAGGAGCATTCAGGGATTGGAGGGCCTTGCAGTCAAAACGAGTGAAAGCGACCACCAACCCTTCTCGCGAATGCTCGTGAGGATCAAAAAAGAAATCATCGCCTTTGGGGTGGATTGGATCAACCCCGCCCGGCGCACGTCGCCGAAACTCCCTCCCGCCACGCTCAAGCAATGGCTCGATGAGGGACGCCGCATCACACTGCTGGATACCCGTAACGACTATGAGATCAAGCTAGGAACCTTTCGAGGGGCACTCCCAGCGGGCATTGATCACTTTCGAGATTTTCCTCAGGCGGTGGAACGTTTTCCAGAATCTCTCAAGGACGAGCCAATCGTAATGTTCTGCACAGGCGGCATCCGCTGTGAAAAGGCTGGCCCCTACATGGAAAGGGAAGGCTTTCGTGAGATCTACCAACTTGATGGCGGCATCTTGAAGTATTTTGAGGAATGCGGAGGCGCTCATTACGATGGAGAGTGCTTTGTTTTTGATCAACGTGTCGGAGTGGATCCCGCTCTCCGCGAGACCGAGACGATGCAGTGCTTTAAATGCCTCAGCCCGCTCTCGGAAGCCGACCAGAGAGATGAACGCTATGTGCCAGACAAATCCTGTCCATACTGCTTCCAGACACGAGCCGAACAAATGGCCGCCCGCATCGAGATGAGGGAATCGGCCGTCAGGCAAGCCGCAACGCCGCTTCCAGGAAGTACGGCCTACGATAATTTCCGCCCACTGACTATTCCCTTGGATCAAGATGGACAGACCATTTTGGCAGCCTTGGGGGCGATATTTTCTCACTCGGAGCCTGAGAAATGGGGGCAGATTTTTCAAAACAAACATCTTCTTGGACGTGATAAAAATCCTGTGGATCCGGAGCAAATCGTGCGCTCCGGTGAGCGTTACTTCCGCAAGCTTCCGTCGACCATCGAGCCGGATGTGAATCCCGATATTCGCTTCCTTCACGAGGATGAGGCCATCATCGTAGTAAATAAGCCCGCCCCGCTCCCCGTGCATCCAAGCGGGCGATTCAATCTCAACTCCCTCCAGTCCCTTCTTCAAAAAGTTTACCATCCCCAAAAACCGCGTCCGGCTCATCGGTTGGATGCCAACACAACCGGGATCGTTGTTTTTTCGCGCACGCGGCATTTTGCAAAACTCCTCCAACCTCAATTTGAGCGTGGCGAGGTAGAAAAAACATATCTTGTTCGTGTGCTTGGTCATCCTGCGGGGACGCATTTCTTTTGTGATGCCCCCATTAGCACTTCCCCAGTTGATGGCGGGGGGCGGATCGTAGACCTCATTCATGGCATGCCCTCCCGTACGGAGTTTCGGGTGCGCGAACATCTCTCCGATGGAACAACGATCCTAGAAGCCATGCCCCTCACGGGTCGAACGAATCAAATAAGAGTTCACCTCTGGCACATGGGGACGCCAGTCGTGGGGGATCCTCTTTATCAAGCCGACCAGAATTTGACTTCGCGCCAAACGCTATCGGTCGACGATCCGCCGCTGAACCTACATGCTTGGAAGCTCGCTTTCACGCACCCGTTAAGTCATCAGAGAATCACTTTTGAGTCAGACTTTCCGCGTTGGGCTATCCCATGATTTGCCAATTGCTTCTTAGCTTCAATGCCGGGGGCATCAAAATGTGATCAAGCGTTTAATCGCTCTGCGGCCGAGACGCAATTCGACATCAGCATCGCGATGGTCATTGGCCCTACGCCCCCTGGCACAGGAGTAATGGCCGCACATTTATCCGCGACCGCATCGTAATCCACATCCCCGACAAGGCGGTAGCCTTTTGGAGTGGAAGGATCCTCGATGCGATTGATGCCCACATCGATCACGACGGCTCCTTCGCGAATGTGGTCGGCTCCCAGAAAATTCGGACGCCCGATCGCGGCGATAACAATGTCCGCCTCACGCGTCACTGCGGCTAAGTCTCGGGTGCGGGAATGTGCCACGGTCACCGTGGCGTCGCCGCCCAGTCCACGTTTCATTAGAAGGAGAGCCATGGGCTTGCCGACGATCATACTCCTCCCGACCACCACGGCCTTACGTCCAGCAGTTTCGATCCCAGCTTCAATCAAAAGCCGAATGCAGCCAAGCGGTGTGCAGGGAACAAATCCCGTCGGATCTTCCATGGCCAACTTGGCGACATTCACAGGGTGGAATCCGTCCACATCTTTGCGGGGGTCGATCGCCTTTACGATTTCCGCTTCGTCAATCTGAGGCGGCGGCGGCGACTGAACGAGAA
Source organism: Chthoniobacter flavus (assembly GCA_945903555.1). GTDB lineage: Bacteria > Verrucomicrobiota > Verrucomicrobiia > Chthoniobacterales > Terrimicrobiaceae > UBA967. The sequence goes on along the minus strand of CAMDOJ010000100.1, from coordinate 1,012 downwards.
TGCCGTGGATGGACGGATCGGCATTCAACTCGGCGACCACAGCCAAGAGTTCGGCCTGAGTCGTATCTGCGCTGAGTTCCTTTTTTACAGAATGCAAACCCAGTTCGGCAGCTTTGCGGTCTTTCGAGCGAACATAGGCACGCGAAGCGGGGTCATCCCCGACAAGCACGACTGCTAATCCAGGAGTGATGCCACGCTTAGCGAGCGCTGCAATCCTGATTCGGGTTTCCTCCATTACCTTCGCCGCAACGGCGATTCCATCAATCCGCACCATGTTTTAAAATTTCCTCCAGTTGGTTTCGTTCGTGCTCGAATTCCGTATTAGTTGATTCCGCTGGAATACGTATCGGGCTCCCCACATTGATCGACACTCTTGAAAATGGCAACGGGATGATGAAGCCATCCCAGGTTTTCATTTGAAAACAGCGAGAGAATTGAGCGTGGAGAGGCAGGATCTTCGCCCCGGTGGTTTGGGCGAGTTGGATGACGCCCGGGCCAAGGCTGTAGCGTGGACCGCGCGGACCATCCGGCGTGATGGCAATATCTCTCCCAGATTGAACAAGTCGAATGAGCTCCAACAAGGCTCGAGAGCCCCCTCGAGAACTCGACCCACGAACAGATCGCATTTTAAATTCAGCCACAAGACGAGCGAGCATTTCTCCATCCTTACTGGCACTCGTAAGGACAGTCACACCGCGCCGATGCTTGGGATAAATGCGCTGAAACGCAAAGGTGATTCCCAGGATGCGATTGTGCCAAAAGCAAAACAGCACGGGGTCGATGGAAAGATCTTTATGAAAACCCGATTCGTCCACAATGCGAATCCGAAGGGTCATAAAAAGAGTCTTCAAGATTGTGGCGCCCAGGAGGGCGAGTATGCGCTCGCGGTTCATACAAGGAATTGCTTCAGAATCTTATTCAATACAGGCCGGGCTTGCGCGGCCAAGTTTTCATTGGCATACGCGATCCAAGGCACTCCGGACTCAGTGTCCAGTGGCGCATCTGGAAAGCC
>CAMDOJ010000099.1 GCA_945903555.1 Chthoniobacter flavus | reverse complement strand
GGAGTTTTGCCATCAAGCATGTGGGGGATGGAGGTGTGCATCTTTGCTTTTAAAAAATAAAATACCTCTTTGACAAAGCTAACTTCTTGGATTCTATATTGTTGTCCTATGATTAAACTAATCCTCATTGCAACGGTTTTCGTTGTTACCTCTATCGCATCAACTCAAGCCCATTGCGGAAGCTGTGAGCACAAGAAAGACGACAAATGCGAGAAAAAGGACGACAAAAAAAGCGATAGCGAAGACAAGGATGCCAAAAAAAGCGAAGAAAAAAAGTAGTAGGCATTCACTAATCTATTAAATGAACGCGAACGGAATTCCGTTCGCGTTTTTTTTATAGTTTTTCTGGCTGTTTGAATTCCACCAGATGGCTTTTCCAACGGCCTGTTGAGTCGATAGAAAATTTTTGAAAAGTTCTGCGGACTTCCAGTCGTTGACTTCTGCGTGCGCCAGCAGGGTGACGAGACGGTTTTGAAAGGTTTGAAAAGCGCGCTCGATCTTGCCTTTGGCTTGCGCCGTCGGTGCCACGAGGTGCGCGACGTGGAGTGCCCGCAAGGCGCGCTGAAAATTGCTGCGCGGATCGGCGTGATGGTTGCTGGAACTCGGCCCGAAGATGCTCAGGGCGTCGGTATAGATCGCCTCGGGCAGGCCCTGACGTTCGAGAAGGCCTCGCGAAAATGTTGGAAGTGGTTCCAGGTGGTATCATCGCTCGACGAAACGGCCCGCGACAAACAACCCCGAGCAGTCATCGACGGTAAGTAGCAGCGTTTGTTTGTTAGGGGCCGGCCACCACTGGTGGATCGAACTGTCGTGTTGCCATAGTTCGCCGACGTGGGCGCGGCGGAAGCGCCGATAGGTGCGCTTCTTTGGGGCGGGCGTGGGAACCAGGTGGGAGAGGTTGGTTTTGACGTAGGATTCGAGCGTTGCGCGGGCTCGCTTGAAGTTGCACAGCTGCTCCATTTCGTCAGCGAGTAGCTGATAGTTGGGCGGGCTTTGAACTGGCAGGAAGCCTCCCGACTACCCTTTATTTCTGCCCGCCACCAGTTACTCGCTACCAGCCACTCTTCGCGCTTCCCACTACCACCTTTTCTTTATTTACCTTTTCTCCTCTTGAGAAATTTGAGGACCGCAGGCGGCCACTCCTCACGCCCAAGCGGGCGGCGGCACTGGGAGCGTCGAGCGCGCCGGAGTTGAAATCCTTGAGAAGACTGCGGATGATACCGAGCGGCTGGCGATGAATGAGTTGTTTCTTTGCACGCAAGGCAGTATCGGCTCATTAGTGTGCCTTCGCCAATCTTCAACTATTCGGGCGCTGCCCCCAACCCCCCGGAGTTTTCCGCATTGGGCCAATGGGCTTTTTGCGAAGAGTGTCGCGGCCCGGGGTAAGCCGTGCCGCAACACCGAGGTATCAGCCCCTTTGGCAACGTCCACCGCTCCGGTTGCCCTCCGGCATAGCCGTATCCTGCGAACGATGCCCGACTCTCACTTGAAATCACCTCATCACCAGTCGTTTCGAGTGCGAGCCTGCAGAAATCAAGTTTTGCTCCGTCTCTGTCTAGTTTTGCTCCGGCCCCGACATTATTTAAAAGCGGACTTCCGTATTTCTGACGACTGATCCTGCTTGTGTCCTGATTGCGAGGGATATTATTTTCAAATCCCAGTCGATTTCTATCGTCCCGAAGTTTAAGTCGGCAAAAAAATCGCCGATTCGAAGGCTGTTTTTCTCATTGTTGGAATCGTGTCTGAAATGCGTCATCCCGCTGGACGTGACTTCGGTGAAAGAAGTGCCCGCATGCTCGAGGCGCGAAATTTCAGCCATGTGACGATCGCCGCTTAGGAAAATGACGCCGGTTTTCTGGGTTCGCGCTAATAAGTCAAGGAGCCGCTTGCGCGAATCCGGGTAGTCGGCCCATTTTTCATGTCGGTGCTCGGTTGGAAGAATCTGGCTACCAGAGCAGATCAGGTGAACTTGAGCCGTGCTATTCTCAAGGATATCAGTGAGCCAGAGCCACTGTGCCTCGCCGAGGATGTCGCCGCCGCTTTTTGGGGCCCCGCGAAAACTTCTACCATCGAGTAAAATCACGCAGAGCTCGCTGCCGGAAGGGCCAAATCTGCGTGTGGTATAGATGCCGGATTGGTTCCGCCTTGGGCTCTCCGTGGGTTCATCCAAAAAGTCGAGGAGAAGTTTTTGGGACTCTTTTTTGAAAGGATACCCAAAACCGGCATTGTTCCGTCCATAGTCGTGGTCATCCCAAATGCCAATCACTGGGCAGAGTGCGCGGAGCTTTGTGTAATTGGGATTAGCCTTTTGGGTGTTCCACTTTTCTTCCAGAACGGCCATGTCATTTGTATCTCCGTAAATGTTGTCCCCAAGCCAGATCCATGCTTGGGGTTGGAAATTTAGAATGGGTGACCATAGAGGTTGGGGGAGGTCTTGGCGGTTACACGATCCGAAGGCTAATCGGGTGAGTGGTTCTTGCGCTTGGATAGCTGGAATGGCAGAAATAGACAGCAAACAAGCGAGGAAAAGTGACGTTTTACAGAAAAGTCGAATTGGCATCACATGGCACTAGCCTAGATGCCACTCGGGTGCAATCGGACAGGTGGATCTGTTTTTTTCCAAAATTCGGCTTGCCGCTGGGGAATCTGAAAATACCTTGGTTGCCATGTCAAACACACTTAGCCCGGTCGCATACGATGCCAAGATCGAAGGGAATGTGATCTTCACGCAGGTGGATGCCGCCATCAACTGGATGCGCAGCAATTCACTTTGGCCAATGCCGATGGGGTTGGCCTGCTGCGCGATCGAGCTCATGGCCGCTTCCTCTTCCCGATTTGATATCTCGCGCTTTGGCGCCGAGGTGATGCGATTTTCCCCGCGCCAAGCCGATGTGATGATCGTCGCAGGGACGGTCACTTATAAAATGGCCCTTGCCGTGAAACGCATCTGGGATCAAATGCCCGAGCCGAAATGGTGCATCGCCATGGGTGCCTGTGCCTCTTCCGGCGGCATGTATCGCAGTTATGCAGTCCTCCAAGGCATCGACCACCTCATTCCTGTTGATGTCTACATCTCCGGTTGCCCGCCCCGTCCGGAAGCCCTTCTCGACGGACTCATGCGACTTCAGAAAAAAATCATGGGAGAGCACGCTGTTCAGGACCAAAAACGAGTATTGCTCGAATCCATATGATCGAAACCATTCAAAAAATCCGTGCTGCATTTCCGAATGCGGTTCTAAAGGAGACATTTTTCCGAGATGAGTATTCTCTCACCATCCAGCTTTCCTCACTTCGCGACATCTGCCTCCATGCCCGCGACGTTCTTGGTTTCAATTACCTCATTGACGTTTCCAGCGTGGATCATTTCGGTGAAGAACCCCGCTTCGAGATGGTCTACGAACTTTATTCGATGAGAGACCGGATTCATCTTCGTCTCAAGGCCACCGTGAGCGAAGATGATTGCCAAGCTCCCACCGTATCCGACATCTGGCCGACGGCGGATTGGCACGAGCGCGAAGTTTACGACATGATGGGGATTCGCTTTGTGAATCATCCCGACCTTCGCCGTATCCTTATGTGGGAGGGGTTTCCTTACCACCCGCTGCGCAAGGATTTTCCCCTTGAAGGAAAACACAGCGACGCGCCAGGTGTGGCATTCAGCCATCCCGCTCCTCTTGCTGGTGGGCCATTTGTTACTGTGCCCACGGATGGCACCACTCAGGTACGCGAACCACGGGCTCGTCACGCTGAAGACCTAACGACGCCTGAAAAAAACATCGCTCAACCTTGATTGCTGAAGATAAGGCCCTATCGGAGTTAGTCGCCCGACTGTCCGAATGTTCGCGCGTCGCTCTCGATACAGAGGCTGATAGCCTGCATTGCTACTTTGAGAAGCTCTGCCTCATTCAAGTGAGCGCTGCGGATGAGCATGTGCTGGTGGATCCGCTGGCGGGTGTAGATCTGCAACCGCTCTACGATGTCGTGTGTTCACGCCGATTGGTTTTTCACGGTGCGGACTACGATCTTCGACTTCTTCGCCGGGCTGGTCATTTTGAACCAGTAGATCTTTTTGATACGATGATAGCCGCGAGGATTTCCGGAAAGTCGGCACTCGGGTTAGCGGCATTGGTCGAGGAACGCTTCGGTGTTACTCTTTCCAAGGCCTCGCAGAAGGCAAATTGGGCCATTCGCCCGCTGCCACCGATCATGGTTGAATACGCGCTCAACGATACGCGTTACCTTTTTGAGATTGCCGATACGTTGGAGGCCGAACTTCATCGACTACAGCGTTGGGAGTGGTTCGTCGAAAGTCGTGACCGCATGATCGCTTCGACCAGAGAGGTCAAAGAGCGCGATGAGTCCACCGTTTGGCGAATCAGCGGATCCTCGGCTCTCTCGCCCCGCGCCCAAGCCATTTTGCGCGCCTTGTGGTTTTGGCGCGATACCGAGGCGAAGGGATGGGATCGCCCATCTTTTCACGTCATCGGGAATGAGGATCTCCTTCGAGTCGCATTCCAAGTCGCAAATGGCGACCCCTTCTCGACCCCTCGTATGAATGGCCGGCGGCGCAAAAGTTTTGATGTCATGATTGCGCTTGCGCTTCAAATTCCCGAAGAGGAATGGCCGCAGATAGAAAAAGTTCGTCGCAAACGCGTCTCCAAAGAACAAGTCGATCGCAGCGAGGCCCTCAAAAAAATCCGTGACCGAGTCGCGGCGGAATTAGCGTTGGATCCTTCGATCATTGCTCCGCGAGCTGCATTGGAGGCGACTGCCGCTGATGACAATGCGCCTGCGCTTATGAATTGGCAGCGTGGGCTCCTGGGGCTTGCGCCCATTTTAGTCCCTTAAAAAATTCGGTCTATCGCATGAGGACGAGAAAAAAGGACATCATCGAACTCGCCTTGGCCGAAGATATCGATAAAGGGGATCTCACGGTAAAGTGGTTTACCAAGGATGGCGACCAAGCTAGAGCGAAGATCGTGGCACGGCAGAGTGGGGTTCTTGCAGGGGTTCAGGTCGCCGCAGAGGTTTTTAAAAGGGTGGATGATTCGCTCCATATTGAGGAGACGAAGTCAGATGGTTTCGCTTTTTCCAAGGGCGACGTTGTTCTGTCGGTGCAAGGTTCCGCCGCCTCGATTCTCACTGCCGAACGCACGGCGCTGAACTTCATTCAAAGGCTCTCCGGCATCGCCACGATCACGAGCACCTATGTGGAAGCTATTCGCGGAACCAAGGCCGTGATACTCGATACGCGCAAGACAACGCCAGGTATGAGACTATTGGAAAAAGCCGCTGTCGTTGCGGGTGGGGGAAGAAACCATCGAATGGGTCTTTATGACATGTTCATGATTAAGGATAACCATCTTGCTGCTGGCCTCCACATCACAACACTGCAAGAGCAGATCGACCGCGCTCGCTCAGCGAACCCGCGCGTACGCGTCGAATTGGAAGCCGACAATCTCGACCAAGTGAGCTCTTTTTATCATCTGCGTGGAGTGGATGTGATTCTCCTCGATAACATGCCGCTCGCTTCCATTCGGATGGCGGTAAAAATGTGCCCCCTTGGGATGCAATTGGAAGCCAGTGGCAATGTGAACCTCGAAACAGTCCGAGCTATTGCCGAAACGGGTGTTCATCTCATTTCTGTCGGTGCTCTCACTCACTCGGCCCCTTCGGTGGACTTTGGACTCGATTTTGTTCCTCAACCGCTTGCCAAGGCAACACCCGAGGCAACACCCGAGGCAACACCCGAGGCAACACCCGAGGCAACACCCGAGGCAACACCCGAGGCCATACCCGAGGCCATACCCGAGGCCATACCCGAGGCCATACCCGAGGCCATACCCGAGGCCATACCCGAGGCCATACCCGAGGCCATACCCGAGGCCATACCCGAGATTAAGCAGAGGCGTAAATATGTTCGCAAGGTTAAGCCGACCCTCAAATCCCCATTTCGAGAGTCAGTCGTGTCCCTCGAGCCTGAGGTGAGTACTCTACCAGATCAAAAACCTGCCGTATAATGTGAACTCCCAACCCACCTGGGCGGACTTCACTGAGGTCGCGGGGATAGGCATTGGGATTTTCACAGGGCCTTCCATAATCTCTTAAAATAATGCGAAGGCGTTTTCGAAGGAGTCTCATTTCGATTCGAAAGGGCTTGGCTTCTCCTTTGTGGGCGTGGCGGATAATGTTGGTGCAGGCTTCGTCTATGGCTAGAACGATGGTTGCGGAGAGATCGTCGTCCATGCCGGCAGCAAGTAAAAAATCTCGCACTTCATTTCTCGCTGGGGCTAGGTCTTCGGTTTTTCCCGAAAAAATCCACTTTTGGTTCATTCGAATCCTCCTACTAATATCGAAAGATCATCATGGGCGGTTGCACCTTCACGGTGAAGCATGGCGGCACGGAGGATGCGGTTCATCAGTTCACTGGGGTCTGTGTGTAGGCCGGAT
>CAMDOJ010000098.1 GCA_945903555.1 Chthoniobacter flavus | reverse complement strand
GTGATCCGCTCTCCACAGAAGGCGACCATTTGATCCAGCATGCTCTCAGCATCACGAAGCCCACCGTCGGCCCCATGCGCAATGGCATCGGCGGCATCCGCATCGAGAACGATCTTCTCGTTCTCCGCGATATAGAGGAGATGTTTTTGAATCAGCTCCGCAGGGATACGGCGCAGATCAAAGCGCTGGCAGCGGCTGGTAATAGTGGCTGGCACTTTTTGCGCCTCCGTGGTTGCGAAAATAAATTTCACATGGGCCGGTGGTTCCTCCAGAGTCTTGAGGAGGGCATTGAAGGCCCCCGTGCTGAGCATGTGAACCTCATCGATGAGGTAAATCTTGAATGGTCCGCGCGTGGGTGCGTAGGCGGCATTGTCGCGAAGGTCGCGAATATTTTCGACACCATTGTTGCTCGCCCCGTCGATCTCGATCACATCGAGGTTGCGTCCCTCGGCGATCTCCTTGCACACATCGCACACTCCGCAAGGTTGCGAAGTGGGGCCATTCACGCAGTTGAGCGCCTTCGCTAAGATACGGGCCGTCGAGGTTTTTCCAATGCCGCGCGGGCCGACAAAAAGATAGGCTTGGGCAAGACGACTAGCATTGACGGCGTTCTGAAGTGTCCGAGTGATATGATCCTGCCCGATAACTTCAGCGAAGGTTTGGGGACGATATTTGCGGGCAAAAACTCGGTAACTCACAACGCGAACACTAAAGGTGCCAGCCCAACTCATCCAGTAAGTTTTTTTAAAGGTTTGTCGTCCGAGTGAAAAAATCCCTGAACAAATAAAATCCCGTTTTTACGAATTGATGCCATCGCGTGGGAATGCCACTCTCCAACAACTTTGATGCCTCCCCTCGAATGTAAAAATCTTCCATTTCGAACTACCCACCAGGGTGGCGAAGTAGAGCCTGAGGGATTCAGTGATCGCTTCCAATCCGGTGAGATCATCGGATTCTGCGACGATCGGGATTTCGGTTCGCTTTTGAATATTCTTGGCATGATCGAGCGTCCATCCAGCGGCGGCTTGAGCGTGCTTGGCGAGAACGTGCTGGAGATGCAGGAGAGTTTGGCATGGCAACTCCGCGACCGCGCGTTCGGGTATCTATTCACTCATCCCCACTTGCTACCGACGTTCACCGTGGCCGAGAATGTCGCCATGCCCTTTTTTCGGATCTGTGGAAAACGCGAAGATCTCGCAAGCGAGCGAACAAGCGAGGTGCTCCTGTTCACGGGCATCCGGCATCTCTGCGGAACGCTTGTCGGAAACTTGGATGATTCCACCCGATGGCTGGTGGCTCTCGCGCGGGCGATCGTCCACCGCCCGCCACTGCTTGTGGCCATTTCTCCGCCATCCCCCGATCTCCTCCCTCTCGCCCGAACCCTTGCGGATACCGAAGGCATGGCGATTCTCTGGAGCGGCGAAAAAAAAGACCTTCTTCCTTTTGCCGATCGCATTCTCGATGGCGGATTTTCATCAAGACTGGCGCCATGAAAGCGCCTGAGCTCGCACCAACAAACGGCCTCGCGTCGTCGCATCTCGCCTTCGCGCTTTTCTGGCTGCCTGCCGAGCGACGCCGGGACGCCCTTCTTTTTTACCGTTTTTGCAGAGCGATTGACGACATCGCTGACGAACCCAATCGCCCCACGGGCGAGAAACATCGCCTCCTCGACGCTTGGATGGAGGCCGACGCATGGCCATCGGAACTGGAGTCGCTCCTGCAACGCCACTCGATTGACAGAACCTTACTGAAATCTGTGGTTCGAGGTTGCTCGATGGATATCGAGCCACGCCGCTTCTCCACCTTCGCGGAACTTGAGGACTATTGCTGGTGTGTAGCCTGTGCCGTGGGACTGGTCTCCATTCGTATTTTTGGCTGCACTGATCCTGCGAGCGAAACCTATGCGGTGCACCTCGGCCATGCACTCCAATGGACGAACATTTTGAGAGATGTCGGCGATGACGCCCGCCAAGGGCGCATCTACCTCCCGCTAGAAGCACTCGATCGTCACGGCGTATCAATCGATGAGATTCTGGAGCAACGTCCCGGAATGGGGTTTCTTCCCCTCATGCGAAGCGGTGCAGCTCGCGCCCGCGCGAGATTCGCCGCCGCCGAGGCGCCGAAAAACGATTTTTCTGCTCTTCTTCCCGCTCGTATTATGCGAGCCGTTTATGAAAAAATCCTCAGCCGCTTGGAGAACACCCGCTTCCCTGTTTTTCAATCCCACTGCCGAGTCAATATGATCGAAAAGTTAGCTGTGGCGGCGCGTGTCTCCCTTCAAAGATCGCCTTAATCTATCAGCACCCCCTCTTGATACCAAAAGCAGCTTGCTTTTGGATTTTAGGAGAGAGGGCAAAGTAGGCCAGTCTCCACACGGCCGAGACGGCCATGCCCCTTTTTTTGCGGTGCAAAGTCCAATTTCAAAGAGTCAATGGTATGACTTGCTTTATGCGAAAAGCATGGAATGAAATACTTATATGGAACATGCCCTCAAAAAAGAAGAATTGAGTGACGCGGTCAAAATCCTTCCAGGTTGGGATTATCTCGAAGGTCGGCTTTTTTCGGAGTTTCAATTTAAAAACTTCGTACAGGCCTTCTCCTTCATGACTGGGGTGGCTCTGGAGGCTGAAAAAATGAACCATCATCCGGACTGGTCGAATTCCTTCAACGTGGTTCGCATTAGCCTTGTCTCCCACGATTCCGATTGCGTCACGGACAAAGACATCCTCCTTGCGAGAAAAATCCAGCAACTCGCCGCCGTCTACAAAGACTAAAATCAGCCACACCTTCTGACCTGCAATCCCTCTCCGTCTGGGGATTGTGCAGCGCGCTCCACAAAGGTAGCGCAACACACAACATCAGACATCCTGACGTGGTCCATGTAAAATGGTGAATTCAGGGAAACAGTTGATCCCATGCGAGACGAAAATCAGTGCCTACACGGACGAGACGGCCATGCCCCCTTGGCCTTTGCGTCTCATACCATTTTCCCTTTGAAATTGGACTTTGCAGCGGAAAAGGGGGGCATGGCCGTCTCGGCCGTGTGGAGACTGGTCTACTTTCTCGCACCCTGCCCATCGGAACCAAAGGAGCAGACCGCAGCACACAGGCGAGACGCGCTGTGCCCCTCTACTTAAAATCTAAAAGCAAGCGGATTTTGGTATCACACGTGATCCCCCGTATGAAAGAGCGTAAGGAGCCCGGTCAACCCGGCGTCAATTCCTCTTTTTTACTCGAAGGGCAATTGTGGTGCGGCGGTGAATTTGATGGATCCGTCGGCTTCGTAGAACGCGACGATGCCGCTTTGGAATGGGCCATTGTATTTGAGGGGAACGCGGATTTGTTGGCTGCCGATGAGGGCGGTGGCCTCGATGGTTTCGGGTAAGCCATGCCAGATGTGGTGCGACATAGGTGGGATTTCGAGGAACTCACTTTCGTTGATGGATACGCGAAGGATTTGTTGGATGAGGCCGTTGATGATGGTGAGGGTGTTGGGTTTCTCGTCGGCAGCGAGTTCGTGATCGAAGTTGATGATGGCCGCTTGGAGTTCTTGTTTTTTGGGGTTCGCATTCTGTTTCCATTCCAAATTTCCAAGAAGAACGACGGTTGACGCTGTGTTGGGGGATTTGTGGAGTTCTTTTTCAAAATAGGCCTTGGGATCAGTGGATCCGCTTTTTTGGATTCGCAGCTTCCAGGAAGTGAAGGGGAAGTCACCGCCGGCGATCTTAGTGCCTTGGGGGATTTTTTCGTATTTGTGAAAGCCTTTGATATCCAGATCGAGGTTTGGCACGCTCGTGGCATTGATGAACTGGACTGAGGAATGCGGTGGAGGCGGCGGCTCATTCGCTGGCGTGGTTGTTTCCTCGGCTTCCGCGACCGTGTGGCAAAGCCCGAATGCGAGTAAGAGAAGAGTGATAGTAAGCGGCATTTTCAAATCAGTATTTCTTGGAGTGGCCTTGAATGGCGCGGGTTCGATATTCCACTTTTCCGATGCTGTTTGTGTGAGGGTAGGAATCTAAAATGATGCTCATTTCCTGAATCGATTCCGAAAGCACTTTTCCCGATGGCGCAACGGCCTGGCCGATCGCGATCACCTTGAAATTGCGGGACTGGGTATCGACTAGTTCGAGTAGTGAGGCGAGCAACTGCTCGCGAGCGGCATCGTGGATGGTCGCGATATTGGTCAAGGGATTACTGCCGAGTATGGGGCTGAAATTTGTGGGGTTGAGAAGTTGTGGGGTGATTTTGTGAAGGTCGCTGAGATTGTAGTAGGGTCGGTTCGAAATCACGAGATTGGCCAGATGGGCGGGGGCATTGCTGGTGAAGCTAGAGTTGCTGAAAGCGAGGTCGGCATTTTGCGAAAGATGAGAAAACAGGGCGGTTAAAACTTCTTTTGGAGCGGTGTTGATATTGATCTTGGGGGCGTTGGTCGGGATGCCGGCCGAGTTTGTTTCCGCGATCGTGAATAAATCGACGAGATGGAGGGCACGAAGTCCGGGGGAGTTCCAGTTTGGCGCGGCTTTTTCAGATCCTGAGGGAGCGATGCCGCTCGCTGGGTAATCAAACTCCGGAATGCCCATGCGCAAGGTGCGTCCGCCCCCCGAGGCATACCAAGAGTCGCTCCCAGCTGTACTAAATCCAACGTCATTGAGCTGGGCGGGGTCGTAGATATTGCCTAGCTCGCCGATGGATTCCATCTTTGCATTCCGTAAATAAAATGGGGCATTTACGCTATTCGAGATCGAATACGGGGAGGGCGCAGATGTGGGGTCGATGCTGCTTAGATCGATGCTGGAGCCTTCCAGCGGACTGCACCGAACGACGTCTCGGGAGGAAAACGTTTTGGCGTAGTCCTGCGAGCATTCATTGGTAAATGTGTTCCGTCCATTCCAGCGGACTTCGTTATTTGTATAGGATGGAGCTTCCCAATCGTAGGGCGAAATCGCGTTTTGGCGGGGATCTGCCACGGAGCGGTAACCTTTCGGTGCAGCAAAAGAGCCGTAAGACGGGTAGTTAATAGCGAATCGGTTGGGTCCGCCCAAGTTGATCCTTGTTTCGATTGTCTTCCCCATGGCGTTTTTGGGCAGTCCTTGATTGTTGGTAAAAAAGGTTGTTGCGAGATTCGCTGTGCGATCAAAGATCACGCTATTCCAACGGGCGTCAAAGCGAGAGTGGTTTTCATAGAAGGCGTTGTCGCTGGCGGTTGGCTCGAGATAGGGACGATTTCCGACAAGAGCGCTGCCTTTGAGTGTAGAAAAAACGGTGTTGGTGAATGTGGCTGTTTGGAAAACCTTCATTTCGTTTGGGCGCAGGTTGGTGATGGCGATCGTGCCCACATTCGGCAAAATCGAGCCACCGAGGCCTGGCATTTTGATCGACCGGTAAGTCGTGAGTTCGAGCGAGAGGTTGCCGCTGATGTTGGTCTGATAAGGATTCCAGAGCTGAACAAAAACCGTTTGCGTTATTTTATTTGTCCAAGCGGTGCCGGATCCGGATTCACTGATCCAGTTGTATTTTTCGGCGATGCAAGTGATGAGCGGAGCGAGTTCCTTTCCAGCCGGTTCGCCCAGGGGCGAGGCGTCGGGGAGGATAGTGACATCGGTGTCGGAATCGATGTAATCGATGATCGATGCGGAAATGCGCTCCAAGTAGCGAAAGTAACTCCCGCCGAGCCCATTTGACATCGCGATATCCCGTTTGCCGAAGTTGGGTAGGTTGGTGTTGATGATTTGGGCGATATTGGAGGCACGAAGGGCTGAAGTGGCTCCGAAGGGAATGTTTGTGGTGCAGTGATTGATATTCCACTTGGGGAGATGCGCTTGGGCGTAGCGCGAGAATGTGCCGTTTGTATTGGTGTATCCGCTGGGAATAAAGTCTTGGCTTGGGCCGGAGACGCAGGTGTAGAGGTGTTTTTTGGATTCATAATCCGTGCGATCAGAAAAAATCTGGGCAAGGTTGGCGACGAAAGGGGATTTGTTTGTTGCTGAGGCAAAAGCCGCGGCCGCGCTGGTGGTGAGGAGGTTTGTCGTTCCGGCGATGGCAATGGGAATGAGGGTGGGGGAGTTTGACCAACCGGCACGATTCGTATTGGTGGACCAGCCGTGTTGAGCCAGATTCAACTTGGATTGCTCATCCAAAACAAAAAAGGCGACCCGAGAGTTGGTTTCGCCCATTGCATTCGTAAAGTGAATCCAGGGGGCATTGAAGTTGGTGGGGCCCGAATTCGCGAGGATGCGGTAGGCGCCAATGAGTTTGTTCGCATTGACGGCGTTGTTGGAGTTGGTCGCCTGCGCGAGGTAGTCGACGAGGGCCGATGTGGAAGACGAGCGGACGCCAAGATAGTTTGTGAGATCGCCGGAAACCAGCGGCAAAACATTCGATGCGGCATCGTTGCTGCCCGTTTGAATGTAGAAAATCGGTGTCAGCGCGGGACTGATATTGGTCGATAAAACCAAAAAGCCGGCATGGGTTCCGATCGCCTCCGTCATAGCTTG
>CAMDOJ010000097.1 GCA_945903555.1 Chthoniobacter flavus | reverse complement strand
CACGAAGTCCCTTTGAAGCAGCGATTCGCAGGGATTCCATGAAGTTTAGCTTGATTTAGTGATGGCGGCGACGCTTGACGCGCACGAGGGCGAGAGAGCGTTGGAGCGAGGCGCTTGTCGTGGCGTATTCCTCATCACTGAGTTTTTTGCCTGACATAGCGGCTTCGGCTCGACGGATGGCCTCTTCGGCAGCGGCTTCATCAATGTCGCTTTCGCGAACCGCCATATCTGTGAGAACGGCGACTTTGAGGGCGCTTATTTCGACAAAGCCTTCACCCACGGCGAGGCGGGTTTCGACGCCACCCTTCATCACTCGCAATTCGCCAGGTTGAAGCTGGGTCATGAGTGGGACGTGGAGTGGGAGAATACCCAACTCCCCTTCGATGCCGGGAATGACTACGGAGTCGACATCGTCGGAGAAGGTCTTCGCGTCAGGGGTGACAATTTCCAGTCGAAGCATGATATTTTATTTTGAAATGGGAATGACGGTCGGAAGGCTTAGCCCTCCTTGACCATATCAATGCCGCCCTTCATGTAGAAATTGCTCTCTGGCACATCGTCATGTTTGCCTTCAAGGATTTCTTTGAACCCACGGATTGTCTCGGCCGTGCTGACGTATTCACCCTTTGTGCCGGTGAAGATTTCGGCAACGTGAAAGGGTTGCGAGAGGAAGCGCTGGATTTTACGGGCACGATAGACAAGAATCTTGTCGTCGGGCGAAAGCTCGTCCATGCCAAGAATGGCGATGATGTCTTGCAGGTCTTTGTAGCGCTGGAGAATGCGTTGAACGCCCGAAGCGACTTGGTAATGCTCTTCGCCGACGATGTCGGGAGAAAGGGCTTTCGATGTGGATGCCAATGGATCCACGGCTGGGTAGATACCAAGTTCGGCGATCGAACGCTCAAGCACGATGGTCGAATCCAAGTGGGCAAACGTGTTCGCTGGCGCGGGATCAGTCAAATCGTCAGCAGGAACGTAAACAGCCTGAAACGAGGTAATGGATCCTTTGGTGGTCGAGGTGATGCGTTCTTGTAGGTTGCCCATCTCGGCCGCCAATGTGGGCTGGTATCCCACGGCGCTCGGTGTTCGTCCCAAGAGGGCCGACACTTCGGCTCCGGCTTGCGAGAAGCGGAAAATGTTGTCGATGAAAAGAAGAACGTCTTGGTTTTTCTCATCACGGAAATACTCAGCCATCGAGAGGGCGGAGAGAGCCACGCGCAGACGGGCGCCGGGAGGCTCATTCATCTGACCGTAAACCAAGGCTACTTTGGACTCGGAGAGATTTTTTTGGTTAATAACTCCGGATTCGCTCATTTCGGCGTAGAGATCGTTACCTTCACGTGTGCGCTCGCCCACTCCGGCAAAAACAGAATATCCGCCATGGCCTTTGGCAATGTTATTGATGAGCTCCATGATGACGACGGTCTTTCCGACGCCGGCACCACCGAAGGCTCCGACTTTTCCGCCCTTGGTGAAGGGACAGATAAGATCGATGACCTTGATGCCTGTTTCGAGGATCTGGGCTTGAGTGTTTTGATCTACAAGAGCAGGAGCCTTGCGGTGAATGGGGTACCGTTTCTCGTGTGGCACGGGACCTCGTCCGTCTGTCGGATCACCAGTCACGTTGAAAATACGGCCCAAAACGCCTTCGCCAACTGGGACGGAAATAGGAGCGCCGAGCGCGGCGACTTCCATGCCGCGGCCGAGGCCTTCGGTCGAGCTCATGGCAATGGCACGAACCCAATTTTCACCGAGGTGTTGCTGGACTTCCAGGGTGAGACAGGTTTGTTCTCCGCCGGTCTCGAAATTCACCTCGAGCGCGTCATAGATTTTTGGGAGAGCTCCACCAGCGTTGAGGAATTCGACGTCCACAACGGGTCCGATAACTTGTACGATTCTGCCTTTAGGATTCATGTGTGATTATTAACTATAAAAAGGGAGGAGGTTTACTAACTGACGAACGGCGGTACGACAACAGGTTTTTTCCTGTCTTTTATTTTGCGTTACAAAAGAAGGCTGGCGGGGGCTTCGAGGCTCTTGCGTATGGTTGCTAGGAATTCGGCTCCGGTGGCGCCATCGACAACGCGATGGTCTCCACTCAGCGAGATATTCATCCTTTGGCCGACAACAATTTGATTGGCATCGTTCACTACGGGTTTCTTCATGATAGCACCTACGGCCAGAATGGTGGCCTGTGGGGGATTGACGATCGCGTAAAAGCTGTCCACTCCATAAGCCCCAAGGTTTGAGATGGTGATGGTGCCGCCTTGATACTCTTCGGGTTTGATTTTTTTCGAGCGGGCACGAATGGCAAGATCCTTCACGGCCGAGCTGATCTCACGCAGTGAGCGGGTGTGTGCGTCTCGAATCACGGGAGTGATGAGTCCGTCTTCGACGGCGATGGCCACGGAGAGATTGACGCTGGCGTATTGGACGATCGAGTCGCCAGCGAAGGCGGCGTTAACTTTAGGATGCAGTGCAGCAGCGCGGGCGGTCGCAAGGAGGACAAAGTCATTGATTGTGATTTTGGGCGAGCCCGTTGCCTCGGCATGGGCGTTGATTTCCTTCCGAAGTTCGCTGAGCGGCCCGGCATTGATTTCCATGTTAAGATAGAAATGCGGGATCTGCGTTTTGCTGATCAGGAGGCGCTCCGCAATCGTGCGGCGCATTCCGGAGAGCGGGGTTTTGGTGTCCGCATCCGAGAAAAGAACTGGGATTTGTTGCGGCGCTGCAGCAGCGGCTGGGCGGGGCGATGAGGTGCCTTGTTGTGTGATGTCGGCGGCGACGATTCGGCCGCCCGGGCCGGTGCCGGTGATGCGGGAGAGATCGACTCCACGTTCGAGTGCCATTTTGCGAGCAAGCGGGGAGGCTTTGGCGCCTAAGCCTTCGCGGGCCACGGTTGGTCTCGGCTTGGGCTTGGGGGAAAGTGGAGCTAGGGGAGCGACCATCGCTGAGGTGACTTTGACAGGCGAAGCAGCAGGCTCAGTTTTTTCGATGTTCGGTTTGCCGCCTTCAATGAGAGCGAGGCACTCGCCGACCTTGATGATGCCGCCTTCGGGGACTACGATTTGGTGGAGTATGCCATCATCGAAGGCTTCCATTTCCATCGTCGCTTTATCGGTTTCGACATCAGCGATCACATCGCCAACGGAGATTTTATCGCCGACTTTTTTGTGCCATTTAACAAGCGTGCCTTCGAGCATGGTGTCGCTCAGTTTCGGCATTTTCAGTTCAGTCATATCGGGTAGGTTTCTCTTTTAAAAAATAGGTCAAAGAATTTGGAGCGCCTTGTAAACAACACGCTCCGGTGTTGGGAGTTGGATCTTCTCCAAGGCAGGGGAGTAAATGGCAGGGGCATCGAGCGAGCAGACGCGCTGCACTGGAGCGTCGAGATCATCGAAGGCTTGTTCCTGGATCATCGCTGCGATCTGAGCGGATACGCCGCAGAAGGGCTTGTTTTCATCCACCAACACGACGCGGTGGGTTTTTGCTACTGTCCTAAGGATGGCTTCTTCGTCGAGCGGACGGATCGAGCGCAAATCCAGAACCTCCGCTTGAATGCCATGCTCGGCAGCGAGGATTTCGGCGGCCTTTAAGGCGGTGATCACAGCACGTCCGTGGGCGATGAAGGAAATGTCGGTGCCCTCGCGCTTGATGTCCGCGACACCGAGAGGGATCACGTATTCTTCATCCGGAACTTCCCATGTCTCGCCGTAGAGGAGGGTATTCTCCATCACGCAGACGGGGTCGTTATCACGGATGGCGGCCTTCATGAGGCCCTTCGCGTCGTAGGCGGTTGCTGGGCAAACGACCTTGAGACCGGGTGTGTTCGCAATGAAATTTTCAGGCGTGTGGGAGTGGGTGGCGCCGACACCGGTGCCTCCGTTTGCAGGCCCGCGAATCACGATCGGGCAATGGATGCGGCCGCCGCTCATGTAACGAACTTGGCCGGCATTGTTGATGATTTGATCCCATGCGACGTAGGCAAAACTCCAAAACATCAATTCCATGACCGGGCGGATACCCAGCATGGACGCACCTACACCCATGCCGATGAATCCGGCTTCACTGATGGGTGTATCGACCACGCGCTTGTCGCCGAAGCGTTCCCAGAGACCTTCGGTGACTTTGTAGGCTCCGTTGTAGCGGGCCACTTCCTCGCCGATGATGACGACATTTTCATCGCGGATGATCTCTTCGGCGAGGGCATCGTTGATCGCTTTGCGGTAGGTTATTTGCGGCATGTTCGAGTATTAAAAATCTTTTGAAAAATGAGATGTCCGTTTGCGCGCGGATGGTGCTTTGCGAACTGGGAAGCGATGGTTAATCCCCGAAGAAGTGGCGACCGGTCGATCCAGCCGCTGTGTTGTTGTCCACTTCCCAATAAACATCTTCAAATATCGTTTCTGGAGCTGGGAACTCGCTGTCGAGGGCAAATTGAGCCGCGGCATTGACTTCGTTCTTGATGCTCTCGTCGAGTTTTTCGATTTCCTCGTCTGTCATGACACCTTCGTCAACGAGGCGTTTTTGCCAGAGATGGATCGGGTCGTGGTGGGCCTTGTGGCGCTCGATTTCCTCAGGTGAGCGATATTTTTTGGCGTTGGCATCGGAAACGGAGTGGCCGTAATAGCGGTAGGTGTCGATCTCGAGAACGGTAGGCAACGAGTGTTTGTGGGCACGCTCAAGAGCGTTCTGGGCCTTGGCACGGACTTCATAGAGATCCTCGCCGTTGGCGATATCCCACACGATGCCGTATCCATCGGCGCGTTCGGCGAGGCAATTTCTCATCGCAGAAGATCGGTCGATCGTTGTTCCCATCGAGTATTTGTTATTCTCGATCACATAGACGACAGGGAGTTTCCAAAGGGCGGCTATGTTGAGCGATTCGTGGTACGCGCCTTGATTCACGGCGCCGTCGCCCATGTAGCAAAAGCAGGAACCTTTGAGTCCTTTGTATTTGAGACCGTAGGCGAGCCCGAGGCCCAGCGGGGTCTGGCCGCCAACGATGCCGTGTCCGCCCCAAAAGTTTTTATCAGGGTCAAAGAAGTGCATTGAGCCACCTTTGCCTCGAGAGCATCCCGTCGCCTTTCCTAATTGCTCGGCCATGCATTCATTCATGCCCATGCCGACAGCTAGAGCGTGACCGTGATCACGATAGGCCGTGATGACGTGATCGTTGTCTCCCATGATCGAGATAGTGCCCACGGCGACCGCTTCCTGCCCGATGTAGAGGTGAAGGAAGCCGGCCATAACACCCTGATTGTATAACTTCAGCGATACTTGCTCAAAACGCCGTATGCGGAGCATCTCGCGGAGGAGTCCAATTTTATCTTTTGAGCTGAGCGATTTGTTGATTTTTGCCTGCGCGTAATCAGCAGGATCAATGGCAACTTCTTCTTCAGTGACGCTTATCATAGGACGTGTATTTCTTGGCATCGGTTATTCAAAAATGTCGGAGGTTGGGTTCCTGCCCAACGAATCGGTGTAATCTCATTCATTGCGCCCGCTATTGGCAATTCAGAAATGAGGGAGATCGGATATTTTTTTGAGGAAGTTGGAGGATTTTGTTTTTGAATGCGGGGAATTCCGACGCAAAGTCGGGTCGTGAAAAAAGTTCTCTTCATTCAGCATGGGGATGTGGACAAGCCCGGCCTGCTCGCGGATGCCTTGTCGGCCGAAGGAGTCGAATTGGAAATCCGGCATCCTTACCTTGGCGAGGAAATTCCAGTCGATCTGCGGTGTTTCGACGCCCTTGCCCTAGGAGGTGGAGGGCAGAGTGCTTACCAGATTGCGGAGTTTCCCTATCTGGAAGAGGAACGCGAGCTCGTGCGGAAAGCGATTTTGGCCGACAAGCCTGTGCTTGGTCTTTGCCTTGGCGCACAACTCATCGCCATGGCGCTTGGGGCCAACGTTTGCCGAGCCGAACAAAGAGAGCTTGGGTTTTTCCCTGTGACAATGAGCGCGTCTGCCGTCAGCGATCGCTTACTGTCGGCCTGGCCGTCGCCGATTTATCCCGCGCATTGGCATGGCGATGTTTTCGATCTTCCAGTCGGCGCTGAGTGCATGGCCTCAAGCGCCCTCACGCCCAATCAGGCCTTCCGATACGGGCGGGCCACTTACGCATTTCAATTTCACATCGAAATGACGGCGGCTCTTTTTGAGGAATTAGTTGACGATTCGGCTGCTGATCTCATGGCGCTGGGTGTCGATCTCGAGGCACTGAAGAAGGGGGCGGAGCGCGTTCTCCCTGCTCTCAAAGACACCGCCATTGCGTTTTTCAAAGCGTGGGCAAGGTTGACGAAAACTAAGAATTGGCCTTTATCCATGTGATATTGGCTCCTGAGGTAGGATTCGAGCCTACGGCCAATGGGTTAACAGCCGACCGCTCTACCACTGCGACGGATAAAATTCTGATCAGTGTTGACGCATGGAGGCATTGATTTTTATACTTTATACGTCAAATCGAATATTGACATAATATTCACTCTGGCGCATATTGTT
>CAMDOJ010000096.1 GCA_945903555.1 Chthoniobacter flavus | reverse complement strand
ATACTGCTCCAACCACTCCCCGACGATCGCTTTGGCTGCTTCAGACATGGGAATAGTGTTTCTTAAAGTAAACACTATGTCAACAAATCGTTTTATAAAATAAACAGAAATGAAATCACCAGCTTTTCTCCCTCCGTGATTTCCGCGCGGTATTATTGCTGGAAGCAGTGCCGTTAATGATGGCGTCAACTACTGTTAAATTCCCTGTGAAGTTTGCCGAACCGTTTATAGTGGAGCTTACTACGCCGCTGAGGGATTGAGTCTTACCATAGCCAGCATTCAAAGTGGTTTTATTGCCTGCCAAGGAGTTGAGGTTGATCTTCGTGCCTTCGTCATCAATGTAATAAGCAATCCGGCCAATGGTTTGGTTGCCACTGCTATCCTTCACCTCCACGCGAGCTACAGTAATGGCCTCGCTGCTATTACCGGTAATAAGGCCAGAGATGGTCGAGTTGGTGGAATTATCCAAATTATTCATATTCACCGTCCCATTGGCATTCGTGGAGGTGGCGGTGAAAAAGAGATTGGCAGTTGGGTTTTGGGTGCAAGTTCCGTTTTTGAAGAAATATTTGGTGATGCCTCCTGGCTGGCTTGTGACAATTGCTGTACCATTCCCATTGCCATTAAAGGCCGCCTGCAATGTCGCCATCGCCTGCTGGGTGGCGCTGGTGGCGAATTGCTCGGCTTGGGTCTTCGATGTGTAGTTGCGTGTGGCGGTCTGCTCTGTGCGGGTGGACGATAGGAACGAGGTGACGACCGTGGAGAGCAGCACGATCACGAGCAGCGTGAGAATGAGCGCTGAAGCGTCTTCTGCGTTTTTGGGGAGATAGTGTTTCAAGGGGAATCGGAGGAGTTGAGCGCAGAGAATCCCAGTCGCCCGCAGAAGGATCTAATAAGGGGGGCGGCCGGGTTCACTTTGCTCATGATTGATCCAATGATGTCACTTAGTTGACTCGTTTGTCATGTCATACAAATGCACTACAAAGATACTCTGTATATCAAGCGAGAGTGCCGTTGTATTTGGCCACCGCCTGTGAGCGGGAGTGGACATGGAGTTTCTTGTAAATACGGGCTGTGTAAGTGCGAACGTTTTTGACTTGTAGCGGGGCCTCTATGAGCGCCGAAGTTGTTATCCATCGGCGGTCGGATACCGCCGCAAGTGCGAGTCAAAAAAGCAAAATACTTTTGGTATAAATCCATTTTTGCACGAAAAGGATTTTACTCTCTTCGGCAATTTTTGGGCTTTTGCGAGATTCATTATTCTGAATCCTTTGGCTTTGCGAAGTTCCCAGCGCGGCGCCACGGTCCCCCATTCTCCCAATTGAAATCCCAATCCTGCTTCTCGAGCGAGGCAATGACGATGGGGCGGAGAAATTCCGCAATGAAGTTCACGGCTTCGCGAAATGTGTTTGGAGCTTCGGTGAAATTATTGCGACGAAGAAAGGCGCTCCATTGGGCAACCTTTGAAGGGCTTGTCGCAAAAGCCTCTGTGAAGCAAGTCGGGCCGGTGATCAATGGCGTGCCACGGTGGGAAAAAGTCCTTTCAATCGCGCGAGAAAGCTCCATCCCATGGAACCTTCCAGTTCTTGCAAGCCCGCAAATATCGAAAAAATCCTTCATGCGACTATTGAGTTCCCCGAGTTTGACCATCGTCTCGAACTTCTCTGCGATCACGGTTTCGCGATTGTAGGCTCGAAGGACTGGCGCGGGATGACCAAGAATGGAAGGATAGACGATGGTTGTGGCTTCCGGTGTGATGACATCACTGAAACCAATGTCGATCTGCATCGGCAGATTCGCATTGCCAAGAAATGCGCGAAATTTTGCTCGGACGCCTTCGTAGTCTGCATCCTCGGCAATCCGTTCTGTTGTGACCGATTCGTGATCAAAAACCATGCCATCCGCATCACTAGGAATGCGACAAATGGACGCAATGGCATTCCGAACAAAAGTAAGATCGTTGCTAACATGTCCCAGAAGGTCAATGTCCCTTGTCGGTCGAGAAAATGGCATTTTCCAGGCCAGCAACATCAAAGCGCCCTTGAGCACGAACTGCTTCTGGTAGTCCGATTGAGAGAGCCTGTAAAGCCACCTTTCTAGGGCGTAATATTGAGCCCACTCATTAAATGGCCTCCCGGATTGGCGTGACAGCGTGAGCAATCGTTGATGCACAGAGGCTGAAACATTTTTGAGTTGTTTCATAGCAAGGCCTCCAAATACGGACGGATTACATTTTCAACTCGGCAGATGCGGGCATAGCGCATCACAGCTTGAAAATCTTTTTTTGGCTGGGAACTGTATACGCGAAGAGCTTCAAGCGCGACATCAAGGCCGACTTTGTGCCGATACTTGAAAATGTCAGCCAGAGTTTTTTCCCGACAGTAAATCCGAATCACAACACCATCGCGAATATGCGTTTCGATCCCGGCGTTGAGAGATTCAGGGGAAAAGCGAAAAACTTGGATCGGGGGATGTGCGAGTCGAGGGATGCGCGCAGTGTGTGGGAGAGCCAAATCCACCGCATGTGGAATCTGAGTGGTCATCTGATGAAATGCGAGAGCTGTCAGCAGGCAAAATACAGATTGCGGCACTTTCTTCGCAACTGTAAAGAGGTCGGGATCTCCCGGCGGAGGAAGTTCTGCAAGGCGAAACAGTCCGCGTGCAATCTGCTCGATCTCCCCGCGATCCCGCATCCCATAGAGTACTCGGGGGTGAATTCCTGCCCGCAGGGCCTCGCAAGTCCGTAGCGTTCCTTTGTGTCCTGTAAAGATACTATGGGCTTTTTTTGTTGGGGATGGCATGTTGGATAGAAATGCAATAAGAAATTAATATCATAATGCATCTTTATCCAAGCTATTTTAAAAAGTAAAAGCGGGAGAATGGAGTTTTAAGTTTTTAAGCATTAAGTTTTAAGCGACTGGACCCTGCTGCTTCGCGCCTTCTCGGGAGGTTCTTCATTCCGTTGAAGGGGGGCAGAGTTCGGTATGCTCGTGTTGTTTCTGGGCAGCTACCTAGCTTATTTGTCATGCAAATGCACTACAAAGATACTCTGTATATCAAGCGAGAGTGCCGTTGTATTTGGCCACCGCCTGTGCGCGGGAGTGGACATGGAGTTTCTTGTAAATACGGGCTGTGTAGGTGCGAACGGAGCTGTAGGCGATTTGAATCTCATCCGCGATTTCCTTTTGAAGGCAGCCCTTGGAGAGGAGGTGCAGGATTTCGAGTTCACGTGGGGAAAGTTGATCTCCCACATCCGCCTGGGAGTTTGTGGCGGGGCGGTGGAAGGTTTGCACAATGCGGCGGGCGATGGCGCTGCTCATGGGGGCGCCGCCTTCGCGCACCTCGCGGATAGCCTCGAGTAGCTGATCGGAGGTGATGGGCTTGGTCAAGTAGCCGAGGGCTCCGGCGGCGAGGGATTCAAAAACCGCCTCGGTGTCGTGGAAGACGGTGATGACGACGATCTGGACATCGGGCAGGAGTGTGGTGAGACGGGCGACGCACTCGATCCCTTGCATGCGGGGGAGCTTCAAATCCATGAGAACGAGGTCGGGTTTGAGACCAGGAAATTCGGCGAGGGCCTGCTCGGCGGAGTTGGCGAGACCGACGAAGCGGATGTCGTGACCTGCATTCTCGAGCATGAGGCGGATGCTCTCGGCGAGGTCGGCATCGTCCTCGACCAGGGCGATGTTAAGAAGTTTTCTGGATCGTGCGGTGGCTTTCATGGTTTTGTGTGGAGCGGGATGGTGAATGAAATCGCGCACCCCTTTGCTGGATGGCTGGAAATGGTGACGCGGCCGCCGATCCCCTCAATGCGGGTGTGCATGTTGGCGATGCCACGGGCCAAATCTCGAGCGGTTACGGGATTGAATCCGCATCCATCATCCTCGACGGCGACCGCCAACATTCCGCCGTCGATGGAGATTCGTAGGATGAGGGAGGGTGGAGAGCCGTGGCGCACGGCGTTGCGGAAGGCCTCGCGGGTGGCGAGGTAGATGTTGTGCCGGATCTTCGAGTCGAGACGGCACGGGGGCAGCTCGTCCGGAATCTCGATCCGTAAGTGGATTCCCGAATCGGCAAGGAATTCTTGGGCGAACTTCGAAAGGTAGGCGGCGAGGTGCTCCGCAGAGTCGCGTTCGGGGTTCGCGGCCCAGACGATCTCATCGAGCCGGCGGAGGCTTTCCCGCGAGTTTTGCTGGATGCGCTGGATGATGCCTCCGTGGGCTTCTCCGGCGCGTTCGATCCTGTCGCCGAGCATGCAAGTATGGGCGAGGCTGGCGCCGAGTTCGTCGTGGAGATCTCGCGCGATGCGGGCCCGCTCCTCGTGGAGCGCGCGGGTTTGCTCCAATGCCCTGCAGGATCCCAGCCAGTCAAAGTATTTCCGGATTCCGAAGCCCGCACTCACCATCAGGAGGCCGGACAAAATCCAAAACCAGGTCTGGCGGTGCAGGGGGAGGGACACGGGAAAACTCAATTCCACTTTCTGGGGCTCGCCGATCCGGCGGTCGCGGATATTGATCCTCCAAGCGTTCTCCCCAGCGGATTCGATACCCGCGACCACGCATCCGATGGCGGAGGCCAGCGCGGGCTGGATGGGGCTGTAAACAAAAAGGCTCCCCGACGAGGCTCCCGCATCGGTGAACTCGATCGACATGCCGAAATCCAGAGCGGTCACGTTCTTGAGTTCCGCCGCGCCGCAGTAGATGTGGAAATTGGACCCGATCAGGACAGGCTTCATCGAATCGCGTGGCAACTCGGTGAGGACGAGATGCTCCGAGGCCGAGGCGCCAAGGAAGCGTGTGGAGTAGGAGCCCTCCGTGACGCCGAGGTAAGCGTTGTCCCAAAAGGACCACACGGCGTAGCGCGATCCCGGGCGACCGCCGATCTCCGAAAAGTCGAGGGACACCTTCTGCTCCGATGGGGCGGGATTCCACAGCAGGGCGACGACCCACGATCCCCAAGGGCGCTGGACCTTGCCGACAAGTCGCGGCCACTCGGGGGAGATGCCGAGGTCGAGGATTTCTGTTTCCTCATGGGCCGGTGACTGGAGGATTTCAAAATTGCGGAGGTAGGGATCGAACTTCTCCAGAAACCAGTGGTCTGCCGTGAACGAGGAACCGCAGGAGAGGCCGACCATGCTCAGCCAAGTGCGCGCCATGGGCCATCCTCCGACTAAGGGGTTCACATCGCGCAATTCGGTGGCGAGATACGCTGAATCGCTGTCCACGGCAAACCACCGGCGGTTCAGGGGGAGGGTCCAAAGCGTAGTTTCGATGACATTGCGAAGTCCCAGGGAATTCGTATTTCCCCCCGAGCGACTCGAGTCGATAAACCCGAGCCCGCTCCGCATTTGAGAGACCATGCAGGAGAGCAGATAGGTCGATTCGCCGGCGGCGGCACGGATGTTTTTATACATTTCGCGGCATTGCTCGAAGTCCGTTTGGGATGCAATCTCGGATTTGTCTGGGGTAAAAACAGAAAGGAATTTGACCATTCGGAATCCCATGGCCACAGCATCGCGGATCGACTGGAGATTTTCTTCCCGTGTCCGCCGGGGTTCATCCAGCGTCAATCGCAGGCCCGGTATGGAGTGGACCTCCGAGATGCGCTCGGCGATGCGCGTCAGTCGCTCTGAAATTGCCGATGGATTGTCCGCAAAAGAATCGAGGGATCTGTCCAACACGATCACGCCCGGCCGCAGGCGGTTTTGTGATTTTTTCACCGTGTCGATGATCGCCGAGACGTCCTTCTCTGTGGTTTTGTACTCGGGGCTCGCATCCATCCAACCATCAAGGGCGCCCAGCGAGGTCCGCGAGCCGTGGGTTTTGATCACCCAGTCCGCCCAGCGACGCATCGCTTGCCGGGGTGGCTCGAAAAGCAAAGCCACCTGTTGTCCCCACCGCAATGTCCCGGGTTGGAGCACCACAGGGTGCATTTCTGACTCCACGAAAAAGGTGTCGCGGGTGACATAAGCATGGACATACGCGGATGTTTCGCCGACAGGGCCAAAGAAAACTCCCTTTCCATCCTTCCGGTAAACCGCGAATTGCTCGGGGATCCTCTGTTCTTTTACCAGATCGGCAAATGTTCGCGTCAGCTTGCCCTCGGAGTCCTGGCCCGTGAGAATCCAATCCTGCAAGCTCCCTTGCCCCGCCCACGAAGCTCCATTGGTGAGCGTGTTGTTTTTGGCAAGATCGAGCATCCGAAGGTGAATCAAGGAAACGCTGCGATCCCCACGGTTCCGAATCCCGGCGTTGAGCAAAAGACAGGGCGTGCCTTCGATGCGCTCGATCTTCAACAAAAGATCGATACCGAGATCCTCGAAACGGACCGTGGAGACCGTTGCCTGGGTCTTTCCATAGGGACCAGGCTGGTCGGCGAGGATTTCGGTTCCCATTGGCTGGCCTTGGCACGAATGCAAGTAGCGATAGCTCCCATCGATGCGAATCGACGCGCCGAAACGCATCTCCCCCATCTCCAAACCCGGGGCCTGTATCAAAAATGATCGGCCCTCGTCCC
>CAMDOJ010000095.1 GCA_945903555.1 Chthoniobacter flavus | reverse complement strand
GGCGTCGGATATAGGAGGGATGCGCTTTAGGCATCTTGGCTTCCACCAAATACCACATTCACAATGGCGAAAAGTGCTGTCCCGCCGCCAACGACAACGCAGGAGGCAACCATCCGCCAAAGCGCGTCCTCATTGGCAAAATCCCAAATTGCCAAAATGCACATCACAACGCTGACCACGATACAAACGGAAATGATGGTGAAGGCGGCCGTGCGGACAACCTTTGGCGAGAAAAAACCCTTTGGTTTCTTGGCACCTTGCTTGAGGCTTGGTTCGTCAGTTATAGGCGGCAAGGATGGAGGTGTGTTGTTCATAATGGGAGTAATAACATGATCGAAAAAGTGTGGCAACCCATCGGGAGCGGGCCTGGACTCAAGGAGATCAGTGAGTCGAGGAATGGATTTTTCAAAGGTGCTCCATTAGCGGATGCGGTAAGAGCCGTCGCCAACGCTGAGGACTTGGATTTTCACCGTTGTAAGGCCTTGTTTGACGAAGCCGAGTTCACGGGCTACGGGTGTTGTGACATCCAGCATTCGTCCGGCAATGAATGGGCCGCGGTCGTTCAGGCGAACTGTGGTTGAGCGACCGTTTTTGAGATTGGTGACACGGATCTTGCAAGGGAGGGGGAGTGTCTTGTGGGCGGCTGCGCGAGTCCAAGGCCAGATCTTTTCGCCTGTCGAAGTTCTGCCGGGAAAAAGAAGCCCGCTTTCGTCGTAGTGGGAGCAGATGCCGGTATCGCCATACCCGAGGGCTTGGCGTGCTTGCATCGGTTGGTAGTGGATGCCACGAATCGTGTAGGGCTTCGTTTTATAGCCTTTGATGGAAGTCGTCGTGCAGCCCGTGAGGGCCATTAAGAGGAGGGCAAGAGCGGCTAGAAGTAGGCGAAGAGAATTTTTTTTCACGGTGTGATTCGGGGATTTAGTAAATCTACTGCAGCTTTACGCGAGGTGGGGATGCGTCCGCAATAAGTTTCGATAGCAACGAGCGTGCAGGTCGCAGAATCCTCGATGCCCATGAGCCGGCAAAGTTCATTTTCAAAAAACTCGAGAGCGCGTGTGTTAGCGGTATTGTTACTGAGGTGGCGGTAGGCGCGGTTGAGCAAATCGAAGATTTCCGGGGCAGGGCAGCTGGGTTGGGTGACGAGATCGACGAGCTCGGCAAAGTAGCCGCAGAGGAAAAGATTCGTGGTGCCAACGGAGTTGAAGGGCTCGATGAGCCGGATTTCACGGAGGGTGTGCACCTCGCTCTTGCGACTGCACACATAGGCGATCTCGACGTGATGGAATAAATCTAACCCGCCGGCAAACGGGCTGCCCGCTCGCCGTGCGGCCTTGGCTACCGTCGTCACTTTGCCGTGACTGGCGGTAAACCAAGTCGTAATGAGGCTAGTATCACTCCATTTC
Organism: Chthoniobacter flavus; assembly: GCA_945903555.1. Lineage (GTDB taxonomy): Bacteria > Verrucomicrobiota > Verrucomicrobiia > Chthoniobacterales > Terrimicrobiaceae > UBA967. Next base: position 5,230 of record CAMDOJ010000095.1, on the reverse strand, counting down.
CGCTTGCGGATGAGAATGGCCTCGGTTTGTTCCATGGAGTCCGGCCTGTCGTCGCTTGCTTAGAGAGCGATGACTTGGGCGGAGTGGATATCGGCGTCGGCAGAGATTCTCAAAAGGACATCGGCGTCGGGAAGGCTATCAAGATTGAGCAACGTGAGCGCGCGTCCGCCGAGTTCGGTGCGGGAGAGGCTCATGCTGGCGATGTTGATGTTTTCTTTACCGAGCAGGGTGCCGATGTGGCCGACGATGCCGGGACGGTCGCGGTTCTCGAGGATGAGGACGACGCCAGAGGGAGTCACTTCCACCGATTGGCCATTCACTCGCACAATGCGGGGATCATTTTTGGCTCCGAAAAAGGTGCCTCCGACAGAGACTTTGGCTTCTCCGCTATGAACGGCGACGTGCAGCCATTCGTTGAAGTCGGTTTGTTCGCTGGAGCGGATTTCTTCGACATCAAGGCCGATCGTGGCTGCCATGCTGCGGACGTTGACGCTATTCACCTCTTCGCCGCCGGCGTGTTTGAGGAAGCCGGTGAGGATCGCACGGCTGATGGCATCGGTCGGCATTTCGACGGCTTTGCCGCCGTAGGTGATGACGACGCGGTCATTGCGTTTCGGAGCGAGTTGCGCTACAAAGCGCCCCATTTTGTCCCCGAGGGTGATGTAGGGTTTTACGATCTCGGCGGTCTTCGCGTCGATGCTAGGCATGTTAACCGCGTTGCGGATTTCGCCGTCGAGGAGGGCGGCGCGAATCGCTTGAGCGATTTCGATGCCGACATTTTCTTGGGCTTCGGCCGTGCTAGCTCCGAGGTGCGGGGTGAAAATAATATTAGGAAGATCACGCAGCGCGAAGTCGGCAGGCGGCGGCTCGATTTCAAACACGTCGAGTGCGGCGGCGCCGACTTGGCCGGAATTCAAAGCCTCTCCGAGCGCGGCTTCATCCACGAGTCCGCCACGGGCGCAATTTACGATCCGAACGCCTTTTTTGCAAATGGCCAGACGGCGGGCGTCGAGCATGTGGCGGGTCTCATCGGTGAGTGGCATATGCATGCTGATGAAATCGGCTTGAGGAAGGAGGGAGTCGATATCTTCGATGAGTTCCACTTGCATGCTGCGCGCGCGGCTCACCGAGAGGTAGGGATCGTAGGCCAAAACACGCATGCCAAAGGCCATCGCGCGGCGGGCGAGTTCTGTGCCGATGCGCCCCATGCCGAGAATGCCGAGGGTTTTATTATAAAGCTCGACGCCTTCGTATTTTTTACGATCCCACTTGCCAGCTTTGATGCTGGCATCGGCCTGCGGGATATTGCGGGCGATGCTCATGAGAAGGGAGAACGCATGCTCGGCCGTTGAGATCGTATTGCCGCCGGGAGTGTTCATGACGATCACGCCATGGCGGGTGGCGGCTTCCACATCGACATTGTCCACGCCCACACCGGCGCGACCAACGACCTTGAGCTTCGTTGCGGCTTCAAGAACGGCTGCGGTGACCTTGGTCTGGCTACGAACGACGAGGGCTGAAAATTCGGGGATGATCTTGATGATCTCCGCCTCCGGGAGGCCGGTTTTAACAACAACTTCGAGCGAACCGTTTGCGGCGAGTTCTTCGACACCACGTTGAGAAACGGGATCGGCGACGAGAACTTTGGGTATGATTTGTGACATTTTCTTGGTTTGTTGATGTATGTAGTAGTTTCGCTAAGTGGCCGGACTGGTTTCCGTATCATCTATTAAGCCCGAAACTATTCCGCCCGAAAATCAAATTTTATGAAATGGTCCTATCGAATTGCCCGCATTGCGGGGATTGACGTCAAAATTCACATCACATTCCTGCTTTTGCTGGCGTATTTCGGGGTGACCGACTGGCGGGATGGTGGGGCGTTTCAAGGCATTTTATCGATGGCTTTTATTTTGCTGCTCTTTCTTTGCGTGCTTTTGCATGAGTTCGGTCATGCGATGGCTGGAAGACATTATGGTATTCGGACTCCGGATATCACATTACTTCCGATTGGCGGCGTGGCTCGAATGCAGGGGGGGCTGCAAAAGCCCTGGCAGGAATTTGTGATAGCGGTTTCTGGTCCTGCGGTGAATGTCGTGATTGCAGGGGTCCTTTGGGTGGTGCTTTTACTCTTCCCTGACCTCGTGGACCCCAGGCATCCTATATCCAGCCAGATCCTTCCCAATCTCATGAAGATCAATCTGGCGCTGGTTATGTTTAATATGATCCCCGCATTTCCGATGGACGGAGGTAGGGTGCTACGGGCGTTGCTGGCGATGAAGCTCAACTACCTCAAGGCGACAAAAATTGCAGCCCGCACGGGTCAGGTTTTGGCAGTAGGATTCGTTATTGTGGGGCTCGGTTGGGATCCCATGCTGCTTTTTATTGGTCTCTTTGTTTTCACAGCAGCAAGGGAGGAACTGAATGACGTGATCTTTCGCGAGCAGATCGAGCGGGACAGGGGTTTTCGGATTTAAAAAAAGCTGACGCAAATCCGATTGCAGCCACTCTGCTGTTGGGGATAGGTTCATAGACATATGGGAAGACAATGGCTCCACGCTAAACGAGAGGTCGCAAACCTGAAAAAAGGGCAAGTCGTTGGCAAACTCGTCCGAGAAATCATGGTCGCAGCGAAGTCCGGTGGGGCTGATCCCACAGGCAACGCTCGGCTTTTCGCCGCTCTGGAAAAGGCACGGCGAGCATCCGTGACACGCGATGTGATCGACCGCGCTATCAAGAAAGGCGCAGGAGTAGGCGATGACAAACTCGTGCTCGAGCACATGGTCTTCGAGGGCTATGCGCCCCACAAAATCGGGGTCATCGTCGAAGTCTTCACGGACAACATCAACCGCACAGCCCCCGAGATGCGCTTGCTCTTTAAAAAAGGTCAACTCGGCACGGCGGGCAGTAATAAATTTTTATTCGATAACGTCGGCATTGTCGAAGCGCACCATCCCGATGCGGCGATCGATATCGAGACCGCGGCCATCGAAGCCGGCGCGAATGATTTTTCGGCTCTCACCCATTCGGAGAATGACGACATCCCTGAGGGGGTTGCTGGTGCCCGCTTTATCGCAGAGCGCACGGCCACATCGACCGTTTCAAAGTGGCTCGCTGACAATGGCTGGACAGTCGTGACGAGCGAGCTTGGCTACATTGCAAAGCTGTGTCCCGCCCTCTCGGATGAACACCGCGCCGAGGTTGGGGAATTTTTGCAGGCGCTCGAGGATCACGATGATGTGCACCGCGTTTGGGCGGCTTTGAAATAAGTCCCATGGAGGCTACGGCGTCGCGCATCGTCATGCGTCTGCGTGAGGCAGGGCATGAAGCCTTCTTCGCCGGTGGCTGCGTGCGGGACATGTTGCTCGGGAAGTCCGCGCACGACATCGATATCGCCACAAGCGCCCGCCCGCAGGAAGTTCAAAAACTATTTCCCCGCACTGTCGCCGTCGGAGCTCAATTCGGCGTGATCGTGGTGCTCGAGGACGGTGAGGAATATCAGGTCGCCACGTTCCGCTCGGATGGGGCCTATATCGACGGTCGGCATCCTGATGCCGTCGTTTTCACGACAGCCGAGGGTGATGCTCAGAGGCGGGATTTTACGGTCAATGGGCTTTTCTACGATCCTGTGGAAAAACGCGTTCTCGACTATGTCGGCGGCGAGTTGGATCTGAAGACCAAGGTGCTGCGCTGCATCGGCGATCCGGATGCGAGATTCACCGAAGATAAGCTCCGTCTCATTCGGTGTGTGAGATTTGCAGCAGTTTTAGGTTTTGAGATTGAGGCCGCGACTTGGGAGGCACTGTGTCGCAAAGCGCCCGAAATCACGGTTGTGAGTGCTGAACGCATTCGGGACGAATTGGTGAAAATCTTCACTCATCCATCGCGGGTGAGGGGATTTGATCTACTCGATCAATGCGGCTTGCTGGCGATATTGCTTCCGGAAATCGACACACTGAAAGGCTGCGAGCAACCACCGGAATTCCATCCCGAAGGCGACGTGTTCGTCCACACCCGCCTCATGCTTTCTCTGCTCCCAGAGTTGGTCTCCGCTCCGCTCGTTTTCTCCGTTCTGCTGCACGATGCCGGCAAGCCAGCGGCATTCCATCTCGATGAGACTGGGCGGATGCGATTCAATGGACATGAGGGAATCAGCGCCCGCATCACCGAACGGGTCTTCGATCGCCTGAGATTTTCCAACGCCGAGAAGGAATCGACTATTGTCGCTGTAAAAAATCACATGGCTTTCAAGGATGTGCAAAACATGCGCATCTCCACGCTCAAGCGCTTCCTCGCTCGACCCACGATCGACGACGAGTTGGCGCTGCACCGCGTGGATTGTTTGGGCTCGCACGGAATGTTGGACAATTACGAATTTCTGTTTCGCAAGCGTGAGGAATTTTCAACCGAACCTTTGATTCCTCAACCGCTCATTACGGGTCGCGATTTGATGTCTGAGGGTCGCAAATCGGGGCCGATTTTCAAAAAAATCCTGGATGCGGTTCAGGCGCTTCAGCTCGAAGGGGCTCTGAAATCCAAGGAGGAAGCACTCGCTTGGGTGGCCGCACAGGAAGAATTTAACGAAGTTCCTGCGAATCCTTCGGCTTCATGAAACGCTGACGCGCCACGCGCCAGACGAACAATCCTACACCGAAGGAGAGGAAGATAGAGACCACGATATCCGAAGGATGGTGGGCCCCGATGACGATGCTGGACCATGCCACAGCGCAGGCACCTGCAACAGCCGCCACGCCCCATGCGGGTGAGGCAAGAGCGATCACCGCGGCGAAACCAAAAGCCGTGGCAGTGTGACCGGAGGGGAAGGAATTGAATCCGGCTTTACCTATAAGAAGTTGGCCATCTTTCCATGGGCCGTAGAAGCCCTGCTCGTGTTTGGGGCTCTCGCGAGGACGGGTGCGTCCGGTCGTCAGCCGTGAAGTGTTCGCCAATGCTCCAGCGAGAGTTGAAGCGAGCATGGCGGCAAGGAGGATCCGTTTCCAGTGCGAGTTTCCACGCCAGTGGGCTATGAGGACGCCAACTAAGGCGAAGCCCATAAGGGGAGGCCAGTCACCCCAAGTGCGAATGGAACCATGGATTTTTTTTTCGAAGGATTTATTCCAGTCTGGGCCTTGGGAGGCGACGATGTAGTCACGCACTGGCTTATCCATTTGGAAGGCGATGCTCACGCTCGTTGCGATCACCAAGGTAAGAATCAAAAGGAGTCCGATTTTTG
>CAMDOJ010000094.1 GCA_945903555.1 Chthoniobacter flavus | reverse complement strand
CCTCGGCGATGAAGTTGGTATTCGAGAGCAGTCGCAAGCGTGGACTTACCGGAACCGGACAAGCCCGTGAGCCAGAGAACGGATCCTCGATGGCCCAGCAATTCGCTGCGGTCTTCACGGGAAACGGGACTCAGTGTCCAAGTGATGTTGTCGCTTGCCACTCCGGGTCGGCCAGAATCGTAATCCGCCTCCCGAACGATGCCACCGCCACCAATGCGCTTACCCCAAACAATAACAAAACGTCCTGTGTCACTGATGCGGTCGCAACGATCAAACGCAATAGGCTTACGGGTGCGAATGCGAACATCGGCAACCTCGTTTTTCAATAGCTCATGACGCGATGCCGTGATGGGCTCAAGAGTCGAAGAATCGAGGACGCGTTGGATCTCGACCACGCGGGCTTCGACAGTCTGGGTGCCAAGCTTAAGCATAAATGGCACATTGACTGGAAGGGGATCGTTGCTGATCCAGAAGAGGCTAGCATGGATCTCGCGTCCCTCGGCAGGGCCAACGCCCGCATGACTCCCGATCTGACCGCGCTCAACGAAGATCTGTTCCTCAAGAGTGATGGCAACGGATTCGCCGACCAATGCGCTTGATTTTGAAACGCCCGAACCCCAATTTTCGATACTCTTGATGCGACTGCGCTTGCGGTCGGGCCAGAAGGTCAACTCCTCTCCCACGCTGAGACGCCCCGCCTCAATGCGCCCAGCCAAAATGCGGCGCTCGTCGAAGCGATACACATCTTGCAAAACCAAACGCAATGGTAGGCCCTCAGGCGTCACCGGTGTAGCAAATTGATCAAGCGCCTGCAAAATAGCGGGTCCTTTGAACCACGGCATATCCGTGCTGGCCGTTGTGATATTATGCCCGTGCTTGGCAGAAATCGGCAGAAAGTGCTGAGGCACGACCCCGAGCTTTTCGAGGAAGACAGTGTATTCGGAACGCACAGCATCGAAGACCTCTTGCTTAAATCCGACGAGATCCATTTTGTTCACGGCAACGACGACTTGCTTGATTCCAAGAAGCGAAAGCAAATACGCATGGCGCTTGGATTGCTCCTGCACGCCTTCATGAGCATCGATAAGCAAGATTGCTGCATCGGCGCTTGATGCACCGGTGATCATGTTTTTCAAGAATTCTTTGTGTCCTGGAGCGTCAATGATCACGTATTCACGCAGGTCTGTCCTGAAAGGGAGCTGTGTCGTGTCGATCGTGATATTTTGCTCCTGTTCCTCCAGCAAGGCATCGAGAAGAAAGGCAAACTCGAAGTCCATTCCTTCAGCCTCGCTGGCCTTGCGAATCTGCTCGACCTTACCTTCGGGAAGAGAATTTGTGTCGTGAAAGAGTCGACCGATGAGCGTGGATTTTCCATGATCCACATGACCGACGATGACGATTTTAAGTTTGGGGTCGAGATTGGGCGTTGGTGAGTTTTTGGTAACGGCGCTCATTTTTTAAAGTCAGATAATATGGGACAAAAGACGTTGGTTTTTTGAGTGGGCGGTTGGGGCTTGAACAAAATCAAACCTCACCGCTGAAGCACTCGATCTTACATGAACCCCTTGGCGCGGAGTTTTTGCATAGCATTCCGCTCGTGGTGATCCTGAGCGCGACCGGCACGCTCACTCGTTTTTGTGACCAGAAGCTCGGAGATGATTTGCTCGATATTCGCCGCATTGCTCTGCACCGGCTTGGTGATAGGCCAGCAACCCAAGGAGCGGAATCGGTAGTTCAATCCGTCCTCACCTTTTCTTGCAAAATACATCTGTGGAATCGGGATATTCTCCCGCTCGATGTAGCGCCAGATATCGACTTCCGTCCAGTCCAGCAATGGCTGCACGCGGATGTGTTCACCGGGTTCCAATGCCGTGGTGAATTGATTCCAGAACTCAGGTGGTTGATCTTTGTAGTCCCACTCAAATTCCGCATTGCGTGGAGAAAAATAACGCTCCTTGGCGCGTGTCGGATCTTCATCCCGACGAATACCAGTGATGAGTGCATCAAATTTTCGCTCACCCATGATTTGCTGAAGCGCCACGGTCTTCAACTCATGCGTGACAGTGACGGGGTCATGGGTTTCGTAACCGATCGAACTGGTGTAAGAACCAGTGCCTGCGCGGGCGTCCTCGTTGATCTTTACGATCAAATCCAGTTTGTACTTCTCAACCGCCCACTCCCGAAATTCCAGCATCTCCGGAAACTCATACGTCGTATCAATGTGAAGTAACGGATACGGGATGTGACTGCAAAAAGCTTTTTTCGATAGCCAGATTAGAACGTTAGAGTCCTTTCCCATGCTCCATGGCATACAGAGGTTGGAAAAGCTATGGTAGGCTTCACGAAGAATGTAGATGCTTTGCGATTCGAGTTTATCAAGATGATCCATGACGAGCCGGCTATTTAAAACGATGGACATCCCCCCTTGCCAACGAAAAAATCAAAATATGACACAAACATTGCAACCATCCTCGATTCAAAAGATCGGAAACGATCTCGCTATCGCGTGGAATGATGGCACCGAAACCTACTTGCCACTCGAATCCGTTCGCCGCCATTGCCCTTGCGCAACCTGCGGCGGCGAGCCAGATGTGATGGGAAACATCGAGCGTCCCAAGGTCACTTATAGCTCAGGTAGCTTCGATCTCGCCTCCTGGCAGACCGTTGGCGGTTACGCTATCCAGCCGCGCTGGAGCGACGGACATAGCACGGGCATCTACTCCTACAAATACCTTCTCCGCCTCTCCCAAGTCGGCGTTTAATTTTAAATAACCAGCGATGAAACCTGATTTGAACCTGCAAGACCTGAGAGTCGATTACGGACGCGATCCCCTTCGCGAAGAGTCGATCAACCCGAACCCCCTCGAGCAATTTCACCAGTGGTTTCAGGAGGCCTCCGATGCAGGCATTGCCGAACCCAACGCCATGTCCCTAGCGACCTCGGATTCCTCCGGACACATCGCCTGCCGCACTGTGCTTTTAAAAGGATTTGATGAACGTGGTTTTGTTTTTTTTACAAACTACGGCAGCCGCAAAGCCGCTCACCTTTCGCAAAATCCTCGCGCCGCACTCCTATTTCCGTGGATCACCATGGAACGCCAAGTCGAGGTCACCGGAACTGTCAAAAAAATCTCCGAAGAAGAATCGCTCGCCTATTTCTTGAGCCGGCCGGCAGGAAGCCAACTCGGGGCTTGGGTCTCAGAGCAGAGCAGCGAAATTCCCTCCCGTGAATTTCTCCTAACCCGATTCGAAGAATTGAAATCGCGATTTTCTACTGGCCCCATCCCGAAACCCGATTTCTGGGGAGGCTATTGCGTGGAACCCGAAACCATCGAATTCTGGCAAGGTGGCCACGACCGACTTCACGACCGCTTCCGATACACAAAAAAAAACCGCACGTGGTCACACGTGCGGCTATCACCGTAAAGTCTCGTTCGCTTCCCCTACCCCGAGAGAATGTCCTCATACAGTTCCTTCATTTGAGCAGCCACCTTCTGCCAGGTGAACCTTTCCTCCACCAAATGCCGCCCTCTCATACCCATAGCGGCACGCTCCAGATCCGACATCTCCAAAAGCGTCCTCAATCCCTGCTGAAAACTGAAATCTGAACCCTGAAAACTTCCTTCCCCACTTCGAATTTCCAGCGCGGCTTGGCAAGCAAACCCCTCCGGCAAATTGCAGTCCGGAGTCATCACCACAGGCAACCCATAAGACCAAGCTTCCAGTACCGACATCGGCAATCCCTCACTGAAGCTCGGTAAAATAAACGCATCCGCACTCCGCAACAATGCCTCCTTCTCCTCCCCAAAAGCTGGACCGAAGAAAACAACGTCGACGGCGTCGAGAGCATCAGAATTTTGACCACGGATATCACGGATTGACACGGATGAAGAATATTCCCCAGAAGCACCGGGGTCATTCGCGGTGCGAATGGTAGGGCCTTTTTGATTGTCCATCTGCAAGCCAGCTTGCAACTGGCCATCCAAAAACTCCTTTGAATCAGCAAGCTGATTCTCCCCAGCGCTTCCCATTTTCCTAGTTTCTGCACGCATTGCCTCAGCAGGGCCACTCGCGGAGCGCGTGGGCGATGTGTTTTCAGAATCCCGTGCAAGCTCGCTTGTGGAGGGATTTGAAAACGCAGCGCCAGCTTGGCTTGCCCAAGCACCGCCCTGCGCTTCTGTATCATCCGTGTCCATCCGTGTCATCCGTGGTTGAATGTTTTCGTGAATCTTGGTGTCCTTCGTGGTTCTAAACGCTGTTCTTAATCCAAGCTGAGCGCACAGCGCCTTCAACTCTGCCTCATGTCCACCCTGATCCCAACCCGCGATCACAAACTGCCACTCCGCTGAATCGCGGATAGCGGATAGCGAATTACGAATTTCCGCCCAGGCCTTCAGTAAAGCCACCAGACCCTTCTTTGGATGAATCCTCCCCAAAAATAAAAGCATCTTTTTTCGTTGAGTCTGTAAACTTAAATCTGGAAACTTAAAACTCCTCTCGGGCAGCTCCACCCCATTCGGAACACCCTCAATACGCTGATTCAACCCATAGCTCCGAATCGCATCGGCCTCAGCCGTGCAAAGCGCACGGAAACACGTCGCGCGCTCCAGTTGCGCATGCTTAACCCAAGTTTCTCACAGGTGGCCTGAGACCCCCATAAAACCTAGGGGGTCTTTCCAAAGGCACTACAATCTCTTCAATCTGGGATTTCGGTTTTCTTGGTTGGGAAGGCGGATTTCCAGTCGATGCCGAGCATTTGGTAGACGCGTTTTTGCTCGTCGTCGGGTTGGCTGGGTTTGCGGATGTTGATTGTGCGTCCATCAGCGAGCGGAAGGCGGGTGGTGACGAGGCTGTGGGTGCCTAGCAGGCGGCGAATCGTTTGCCAGTCGCGCGTGTCGCTGTGAGCCTCCAAGCGTTTGTTGATCCAGCACAGAAGGTGGTAGGCGAGCACGCTGATGAAGATGTGGCCGTCAACGCGGTCCTCCAATTGATGAAAATTCGGCCGCAGTCCAAGCGTGCCTTTGAGTTGGCGGAAGCCAGCTTCGGCTTTGAGGAGGGTCATGTAGAGTTCCCAGAGTTGTGTGGCTCCGAGGCTCTTGTCGGTCTTCAAAACATAGTCACCGCATTGAGCGATGGCGTTTTTCATTTTGTCATCGTCACGGGTGATTTCGAGTCGCCCGGCGTTGTGTTTGAGCGTGTAAAACCTGGCCGTGCGGGCGTGGCGTTTTTGGAGGGCTCCGATTTTGCGTTCGATGACGGCGGCGCGTTTGAAAACGCCCTTTTCAATGCTCTTGCCGAGGGCGGAGGCGGCGGCAAGGAAGCGCTTCTCGGCGCTGGAAACCATGGCTTCTTCCTTGAGGCGGCGCTGGGCGCTGCGGCACAGGACGAGATGGCTGGCGGGGTCCTCGGGATCGGTGATTTTTTTTACCTCCACGCGCTTTTCCTCGGAGCGTCCGGGCAGCACTTCGAAGGTCTCTTTTTCAAATGAGTCGGCATACTTGGAGCGGCTGCCGCGTGTGATGTTGACGATGTAGGAATACCCTCGCTCCTTGAGCAGAGCGAGGTTCGCGTGCGAGGCAAATCCGGCGTCGAGGATGACCACGGGCTTGAGGCCTTGCTCGTGGCGGGCGAGTCGATCGAGAATAATGGGTAGGGTTTTGGTGTCGCCCATGTTGCCTTCGAAGGTCTCGTGGGCGAGCGGGAAACCGTGTTCGTCAAAGGCGATACCGACGGCGACCTGGCGGCAGTCGTTGCGGTGTTGCTTGTTTTTTCCGTGTTTGGCTTTTGGGTTGGAGGCGCAGAGACCCTCGAAATGGCTATTGGTGACATCGTAGAGAATGACACTGCGGCTGAGGGAGAAAAGATCACGCTCGCGCTCGCGCAGGGTGGATTCGATGTCCTTGCGCAGGGTCATGAGATCGTCGCTGGTGCGGTAGAGGCGGTCCTTGGCGCTTTTGGTGATGCGGATGTCGAGGAGTTCAGGAAGGGCGGTACGGTGGGACCAATCGATCAAAGCCCATTCGCTCAGAGGCTCGATGAGGCGGTTGGAAACCATGAGCTGGGCTGTGGCAATGGCGCTGGGGTTCATGCCCAGGGCCTCGAGCATACCCGTGAAGTGCAACTCCTCCCAGGCTTTGAGGCCGACGAGTTCGGGGCCGAGTTCCACGACATCGGTGGTTTCGATGGAGTCGAGGATAACTCCATCCACAGTGGCTTGAGGAACTGGTTTGGCGGCTTGGGATCGGCCCGCGAGTTGGACAATGCGATCCACCCAAGAGCTGGCAGTTTTGGAGAGAGAGGAATCAAAGAAATCGCCCCCGCCATGGATACGGCGCTCGACCATGCTGGCGATGAGAGGTTTTTCGGCCTCCGGGATAGCGGCATCGCCAAGGGAAGCGATGACACGCTGCCGAGGCAAACCATCGCTATTACGATAGGAATGAACGAGTTGAACGAGCGGCGAGCCCTTGATATATTTTGTTCTAAAAAACATGTGATCAACAGGATAGCGCAGAAAAAAAGCCCTGTCAAGCAAAAAATGCAAAAAATAGGCACTACAAATGAAAGTTAGAAATCACGTTCATTGACAATGAACAGGTTACATGACTCTCGATCGCGGATTTGCCAAAACGGCTCACTTTTTTTAAGATTCTTGCGAAACTTGGGTTAATCCTGCTACTCCTGTAATCCTGTCTCAAATTTGCTTCAGGGAGCAATCAACGCCCGCCAACTCGAGCACTCGAAGGTCTTTCGTAAAACCTCCAAATCTCCAGAGGAAATATTTGCAGGCGGATTTTTGAAAGTCAGAAAATACCGTAGCGCCTCGAGAAAGACCTCAGGTTGATCGTCCAACTCGATCCCAAGTTCGCTGGGAAACTCGGCATCGATCATCCAGATTCCCGATTCGGTGACTTGCATGAGTTCCTCGGCCCATTGGAGAATCATATCAACAGGGGCACCTCCATAGCGCAGGCCGACCATTTGCAAAAGTGACTTCCCGTTTTCGACATTCAG
>CAMDOJ010000093.1 GCA_945903555.1 Chthoniobacter flavus | reverse complement strand
GTACCCCGTTCCTCGTGAAGCGGGAATGCATGGTCGGGACCGGTCAGTTGCCGAAATTTGAAGAGGATATGTATGGAGTCGACGGCGGCGGGCTTTTCCTAGTGCCGACGGCCGAAGTTCCGGTGACGAATCTCCATCGCGAGGAGATTGTCTCGATGACCCAGTTGCCAATCAAATACGCAGCGTATACTCCCTGCTTCCGTCGCGAGGCGGGATCAGCCGGGCGCGAGACTCGCGGCCTAATCCGCATGCATCAATTCGACAAAGTCGAGTTGGTGAAAATCTGTGCGCCAGAGGACTCCCGTGCCGAACTCGAATCCCTGACACAGAATGCCGAAAGGGTTCTCCAGATTCTCGGCCTGCACTATCGTGTCATCGAACTTTGCACGGGTGACATGGGATTTGGAGCCGCCAAAACCTACGATATCGAAGTCTGGGCGGCCGGTCAGAATGCGTATTTGGAGGTTTCGAGTTGCTCGAACTTCGAGGATTTCCAAGCCCGCCGTATGAATCTTCGTTACAAGGCGGAGGATGGAAAAAACCGATTCTGCCATACGCTAAATGGATCTGGAACGGCTCTTGCCCGCCTTTACGTGGCGATCCTCGAGAGCGGTCAGCAGCCTGATGGCTCGGTCAACCTGCCTCCGGCACTACACTCGTATTTCGGTGCCGAAAAAATCTCCAAGTAAGTCGGTCGATCCCTTGCTCGTCGCTTTGGAATCCGCCATGGGCGGGCATTCCAAGCGCAAAAAATTCCTTGTTGGCGTATCCGGCGGTCGCGATTCGATGGTCCTTCTGCACGCTCTGCATGCGTTGGGCTTTCAAAAAATGGTTGTCTGTCACTTGGATCACGAACTTCGCGGAGCCAGCTCTGCGCTCGATGCGCGGTTGGTCAAGCGAACGGCCAATCGGATGGGCTTGGTGATCGAGCAGGCCCGCGCACGAACGGCGGAATATGCCGTAGCGGAAAAAAAATCGATCGAACTCGCTGCGCGCGATTTACGGCGTGCCTTTTTCGCGGAGTGCTCAACTCTGCATCGCTGCACTTCGATCATGCTGGCTCATCATGCCGATGATCAGGTGGAAACGTGTCTTTTTAATTTTCTCCGTGGGAGCGGTGCTGCCGGATTAGGAGGTATGAAGCCGGGTTCCAGCTTGGGTCGGTTGAAAATCCACAGGCCTCTTCTTGGTGTGACCCGGGCAGAGATTTCTATTTATCAGAAAGCCCATCGCGTTGCCTTCCGTGAGGATTCGTCGAACAAGGAGACCACTTACACCCGCAATAAAATTCGTCTTCAGGTTCTCCCTGTTCTGGAGTCCGCAGTGGGCCCATCCTTCCGTCAGGCGATTTTGCGCGCGGCTGATATTTTAAGGGAGGAGGAGGAGTGGATGGCTTCGCTGGTCCCTTCTGTCGCTGAGAAATTATCCTGCAAGGAACTTCGTGCTATGCATCCAGCGTTGCGCTCTCGCGTTGTTCTCCGATGGTTGCGCGAGTTGGGGGTGGTTGATTCAGGGTTGGTCGAGACCCGTCGCGTTCTTTCGCTCTTGGATGGTACGAATGCTCCATCCAAGGTGAATCTACCTGGGAACCACCATGCGCGTCGTCGTGCTGGGGTTATCTTTTTGGAAGGGCATGGGACTTGACCATTCGATCGGCTTTTAGCAAGGGGCTTCAGGCTGCCCGTATTAATATGTTTCCGGGCCTCCTTCTGCAGGCCGTGATGATCTGCTTTATCGCGATGTATCTTTTTCACAATGGAACCCGCGCATTTTTAGCCAAAGTCGGAACTGTCCGCGAAGAGATGGGGTATGGTTTCGCGGTCGTTAGCTATATTTTCTCAGGGATCGTGCTTCCGGAAACTATGAGGGTTGTTTTTTTTCAAAAAGGGAAACCCAAGCTTCATAATCTATGGAGAATCGCTTCCTTGGCTCCCCTCTGGGCTATGCTCGGCGTCAGTGTGGACTATTTTTACCGTTTCCAAGGTGCGTGTTTTGGCTTTGGAAACACATGGGACATTGTGTTCATGAAGGTTCTTGTTGATCAGCTGATTTTCAGCCCTTTTATCGTCAATCCTGTGGTGGTCGCCTATCTGGCTTTACAAAAAGAGGGTTTCCGACCTGCTGCTCTCGCAACGATTTTTTCTTGGAACTTTATAAATGAAAAAATGATCCCGACACAGATTGCGGTATGGTGTGTCTGGTTGCCGGGGGTGAGCCTGGTGTATTCTATGCCTCCCTTGCTTCAGTTGCCGGTGGCTGTTTTGATCCAGTGTTTCTGGGTTTTGATTTTAACCACCATCAATGAAAGTGGCTCCCAAGATTAGAAAAAATCGCGCCTGTCGATTGCCAGGTTCTTTATTCTCAGTTATGGCACATCCATGATCCCTTCACTAGAGATGCAGCGACCGGTTCTGGAGTTCTGCTCCATGGAGTTTCCGGTACTCGATTCCTGTCTTCATATTGGCGAGGCGATGGATCTCATCCGGAAGCAGGGGGTAAGAGAAAAAATCATCTATTTCTATGTGACCGGTCAGGATGGGGTGTTGGAGGGCGTTCTGCCGACACGGCGTTTGCTCACGGAACCTCTCGAGATGCCGCTGCGCGATTGCATGATCCGCCGGGTGGTAGCTATTCCGACCAAGGCGACTCTCCTCGAGGCTTGCGAACTTTTTGTGCTCCACAAATTTCTCGCTTTCCCGGTGGTCGATGAGAATCGTCGCATTCGCGGAGTTCTCGATGTGGGGGTCTTTACGGAAGAGGTTCTCGATTTCGCTGAGCACGAGAGAATGGATGATCTTTTCCAAACGTTGGGGGTGAGATCCAGTGAGATCCGGAGCGCCTCGGCGAGAAGGGCATTCGTTCTGCGCTTTCCGTGGCTCCTTTCGACCATCCTCGGTGGAACGGCTTGTGCTCTCCTTGCGGGGGCTTTTTCTGATACGCTCGAAAAACAAATCCTCCTCGCTTTTTTTCTCACGCTGGTGCTCGGCCTCGGTGAGAGCGTAAGCGCCCAATCAATCGCGGTGACATTGCAGGCCATGCACAAGAGCAAGCCGACTTTACTTTGGATGCTCGGTGCCGCGCGCAAAGAGTTTGTGACATCGGTCCTGCTCGGTTCCGCTTGTGGCCTACTTGTAGGGATAATCGTACTCACGTGGAAACACGATTGGCTTGCTGCTTTTTCAATCGGGTGCAGTGTTTTTTTATCTACGATTTCGGCGTGCCTTTTAGGTGTTCTCATACCCGCATTTTCTCGCGCGCTTAAATTGGATCCCAAAATTGCTGCTGGTCCGCTTACTTTGGCTATAGCCGATATATGCACCCTCTCGTGTTATTTAGGACTCGCCAAAATGCTGTATGCTATTTTAGCGTGATAAATCATTTTCCATCACCTTATGAAGACCAAAAAATCCGCCACATCGAAGCCCGCTACTGCACCCGAACGGGGCAAAGTCATGAACGGGGCGGAGATTCTTGTCGAATGCCTCGAGCGTGAAGGCGTGGACGTCATTTTTGCTTATCCGGGCGGCTGCTCGATGCCGATCCATCAAGCTCTCACCAAAACCAAAAAAATCCGCACAATCCTACCTCGTCACGAGCAAGGTGGCATCTTTGCCGCTGAGGGCTATGCCCGTGTGACAGGTCGAGTCGGAGTTTGTATGGCCACTTCCGGTCCTGGCGCGACGAATCTCGTGACCGGCATCGCTGATGCTTTCATGGACTCGATTCCCCTCGTAGCCATCACTGGTCAGGTCCCACAGGAAATGATCGGCCGGGGAGCATTCCAAGAGACAGACGTTTTTGGAATGACACTTCCGATGGTGAAGCACAGCTACCTCGTTTGGGATATCAATGAGCTTCCCCGTATCGTTAAGGAGGCCTTTTACATTGCCGGTTCTGGGCGTCCAGGTCCTGTGCTGATCGACATCCCCAAGAATATCCAGAATCAGACGACGCAGCCTATTTTTCCAAAAACGATCAACCTTCGTGGCTACAAGCCCGAGCGCAAGGCGGACGACGTGGCTCTCAATGAGATGATCGGCATGATCAAGCAAGCCAAAGCCCCGATGATATATTGTGGCGGAGGAGTGATATCCGGCGAGGCATCTGCTGAGTTGTTGGAATTTGCTGAGCGCACGCAAATCCCTGTGGCCACTACGCTCATGGGCATCGGTTGCTTTCCTGAGTCCCACGCGTTGTCCTTAAAATGGCTCGGAATGCACGGTACCGTTTACGCGAATAATGCCGTGAATGAAGCCGACCTTCTTCTCGCCATTGGCGTTCGTTTCGACGACCGCGTGACTGGCAAAGTCGAAAAATTTTGTGAGCACGGCACGATCGTTCACATCGACATCGATAATTCCGAGATCAACAAAAACAAAACGGTCCGACTGCCGATCTTGAGCGATCTCAAGTATGCGTTGACCCGACTCAACAAGCTTCTCGACCAAGCTGGCTACAAGCGAACGATAAAAAATTTCAACCGTCTCCCTGCTTGGTATAAGCAGATCAACGAGTGGAAGGCCAAGCACCCGCTCTCCTTCAAGGATACGGAGGATGTCATTCAGCCCCAACACGTCATTCGCCTCCTGTGCGAGATGACCAAGGGTGACGCCATTATTACCACCGGCGTGGGGCAACATCAAATGTGGGCCGGTCAATTCTATGATTTTGACAAACCACGTACATTCATTACTTCCGCAGGTCTAGGTTCTATGGGCTTCGGCTACCCGGCTGCGATGGGAGCCAAGGTCGGCGCTCCTCACAAGCAGGTCGTTGATATCGATGGGGACGGATCCTTTTTGATGAATGTCCAAGAGTTGGCTACCGCCCATATCGAGGGCATCGCAGCCAAGGCGATTATTCTCAATAACCAACACCTCGGCATGGTTGTTCAATGGGAAGATCGCTTTCACGGTGGTAATCGCGGTCACACTTTCCTTGGCGACCCAAAAGATCTCGACCGCATTTATCCGAACTACGTTGACATCGCGAAAGGCTTCGGCGTCCCTTGCGAGCGAGTTCTCCATAAAAAAGATCTCCCTGCCGCAATGAAGCGCATGCTTGATTCGAAGGAAGCCTATCTTCTTGATGTTATGGTTCCCTTCACGGAGCACGTGTTACCAATGATTC
This sequence comes from Chthoniobacter flavus, assembly GCA_945903555.1. Classification (GTDB taxonomy): domain Bacteria; phylum Verrucomicrobiota; class Verrucomicrobiia; order Chthoniobacterales; family Terrimicrobiaceae; genus UBA967. The sequence goes on along the minus strand of CAMDOJ010000093.1, from coordinate 1,911 downwards.
CTTCAGGTAAAACCTACAAGGATATCATTACCGAGTAATTACCGATATTTTCGATCTAGTTACGTTGGGAACGGAGATTGAGCCCTCCTAAATGTTATGGAGGGTTCTGATACCAAAAGAGGCCTGCTTTTGGATTTTAGGAGAGTGGCACAGAGGGGCTCTCCGATATCTGTAGGCTTTACGAGTCGGAGGCACCGCCTGTGGTGCTTCTGGCGTGCTCCTTCGTAATCGGCAAAGGGTGCGAGCAAGGAGACCAGTTTTCACAATGCCATTCAGGTCAGGCCTCCTTCTTTTGGGGTTCAAAGTCCAATTTCAAAAAAGGCAATGGTATGAGGCTTTCTCTGCCCTTTTTGCATTCGCGATGCTGTTGCAGTGCTCAAAGACCGTGAGGAATGTGCATCTCGAATCCCACATCGGATGGAGTGCGAAAATCCTACAGCGATAAATGCTCCAATTTGGATGCCCGATAGCCAGAGCAGATTGTCCTAAGCGTTATAGAACAAGGTTGATAAAAAAAACCTCAACCAGAAGTGGATGTTTTTGAGGGGTTGGCTCTGGGAGGGAGGCTGGGAATTTTTACTTCGGACTGGGAACAGGAACGGGAACGTGGACTGGATCAGGAGTGAGGGCTTTAGCGAGTGATGCTAGGCCTTTGTATTTTTTCCCAGTTTTTTTGACCATTCCGCGGGATACGAGATTTTGAAGTTTCTCATAAGCACGAAGGCGAAGCATTTCCTCCCCGCCGCTGGCTGCGTTACGGGCTCGGAGTTGTTCGTGGACCATATCGAACAACTGTTTGAATTCAAAAGAATTCTTCTTTGTGAGCACCGCAACCAACTCTTCGGTCACCAAATCGGGGCCTCGACGAGAAAACGCACTTTTACGTTGCATAAGCATTAGAGGTAAGATTTACCATTCTTATGGGGGTGTGTCCAGTCAAACTTTCATTAATCTTTGTGCGCGACCGAGTGGGGGGACTTTTTTGCTTGGAGCGAGGCGTGGGGGAACATAGTTTGTCGCCTTCATGAAACCACCCATTCGCGTTGCTGTTACCGGTGCAGCCGGCCAAATTTCCTATTCCCTTCTCCCTCGCATTGCTTCTGGTGCGATGTTTGGCCTAGATCAACCGGTCATCCTTCAACTCATCGAAGTTCCTTTTGAAAAAGCCATGAAGGCGCTGGAGGGGGTGGCGATGGAACTCGATGACTGTGCCTTTCCTCTGCTGAACAGCATGGTTCTCACCGACGATGCCCGGGTCGGATTCAAGGATGCGAATTGGTGTCTCCTTGTTGGCGCGAAGCCACGCGGCCCAGGAATGGAGCGTGCCGACCTGCTCAAGGATAATGGAAAAATCTTTACGTCGCAGGGAACAATTATTGACGAGATTTCGGCTGAGAACGCCCGTGTGGCCGTTGTGGGTAATCCCGCGAATACGAATTGCATGATTGCCGCCAGTAAGGCTCGCCGACTGACTCCCGACCGCTTCACCGCGATGGTCCGATTAGATCAGAACCGCGCTCAAACGATGCTGGCTAAAAAAGCCGGCTTTGCGACTACGGATGTGAGCGACATTTTTATCTTCGGTAATCACAGTCCGACTATGTTCCCCGCATTTGGTCATGCCAAAATCAATGGCAAGGCCGCGACTGGAGTGATCAATGATCTTGATTGGCTCGAGGGGGCCTTCTGCGAATCCGTTGGTAAGCGCGGTGCCGCGATCATTGCGGCGCGCGGGGCTTCCTCTGCCGCTTCGGCCGCAAACGCCTTGGTCGACCATGTGCGCGATCTCAGCACGCCGGGGGCCATTCATTCCATCGCTGTAAAATCCGAGGGGCGCTATGGCTTTGATCCCGAAGTCTGGGCAGGCATGCCGGTCAAAACTCTCGCTCCTGGCGAATACGAAGTGATTAC
>CAMDOJ010000092.1 GCA_945903555.1 Chthoniobacter flavus | reverse complement strand
AGGGAGATGGCGGGAATTTGTTTTTTTGCACGAATGAAAACCTCCGTGGCGGTCGGGTGGTCACGCTGGTCGAGAAGAACGTTGTAGACCTCACGACGCTGCGGAGTGAGGCGATGCCCGCTATGGCTGATCGTCTCCTCGTAACCGCTAGGGCGTATTTTTCGCGATGGCATGGTTTTTTAAATTAAGGCGGAAGCTCTCTTAATCAAGAATTATTCTAATTAAGAAATCAAGGAAACCTAGATTCAAGTCCCTAGAAGGGCCAAGCATTCCCGAGTGTAGCTGGCAGGATCTTCGGCTTGGAGAATGCCGGAAACGATGACGGCCCGACGAGCACCAGCAGCCATAACGGCGGGCAGATTTTCACGTTTAATTCCGCCGATACAAAATATAGGCAAGTCGACGAGTCGATGAGCCTCGGAGATATCCTCGATACCGATGGGCCGGTAGTCCGGTTTAGTGGGAGTCGCAAACAAGGGGCCGAATCCAATGTAGTCTGGGGCTTGCGATAATGCCGCGACCGCTTGCTTGAGGCTATGCGTGGATAACCCAACGATCTTATTTGGACCAGCTATCTGGCGTGCCTCGGCTACGGAGATGTCATCCTGTCCAACATGAACCCCGTCGGCTTCGCATTCTGCGACAAGGTCAGGGTAGTCGTTGATAATAAATGGCACGTTATGCGCTTTACAAATTGGAGCGATCTGACGGGCTAGGGGAGGAAGCGATTCCTTTGGGAAATTCTTGGCGCGGAGTTGGAGAATCTGCACACCGCCTTTGAGCATGGCGTGTGTCGCTTTTTCACAATCAGAGGCGCTAACGTAGCCAAGATCCAAGATGCCGTAGAGGCGAATATTCTGGAACGAGTGATTCATTTGGAGGGCGATTTAAAGGCGTTTTTCGCAGTGCAAGAGCAACTCCCAGCACAACCGCTGGATCCCTTTGGCTTGAGTTTCTTCCAAAGCATTCGGAGCAAAAACGCACCAGCGAGAGTGACGATGAGCCCAACTGCGACGAGTTCAAGTAGGGACATGGGTTAGAAAAGTTTTCCGATCTGATAAATGACCACCGCACTGATCCAGGCGAGTGTGGTCATGCCAAAAAACGAAAAGGTCGCCCAGCGCCAATCCAATTCCCGAGCGATGATCGCAACTGTCGCCCCGCACTGCATACATAACGCAAAAAAGACCATGATGCCGATGACAACGGGAAGAGTGTAGACGGGTTGTCCGACTCGGGGGCCCGAAGTCCATTTTTCATTTTGGAGAATGGTCCGCAAATCCTCTGACCCCTCATCCACATCAGCTCCCAGATTATAAATGATACCCATCGTCGCGATAATCACCTCTCTAGCTGGAAAGCTGGAGAGAACACCGACCGTTATTTTCCAATCGAAGCCGGCGGGTTCGAATACGGGTTGCACGGCTTTGCCGAATCTTCCGAGGTAGCTTTGCTCGATGTAGGCCGATTCAATGCGGTGCTCAAGTGCGTTATTCGAAAGGGCTGATGCCGATGGTGCAGAAAAGTCCGCGCGAACTTTTTCCGCCACAGAAGGATTTCTCGGAAAATACAGGAGGCACCAGATAATGATGGAGAAAGCGAGAATCACAGTGCCCGCGCGCAGAACAAATTCGCGTCCACGTTCCCACATGCGGTGAAAGATATTTCGAAGCGTGGGCACGCGATAGTCCGGCATCTCCAGAATGAAGGGTTGCGGTTTGATTTTGAGGAAAAATGTATTCAGTAGCCAAGCTAGTGGGAGGGCGAGAGCTAATCCAATGAAGTGCATCGCGAAGAGGGCCCACCCAGCTGCAAAAGCTCCGTAGCGGGGCTCGATGAATGTGCCGATAAGAAGGATGTAAACGGGCAGACGCGCCGAGCAACTCATAAACGGAGCCATGAGAATGGTCGTGAGTCGGGCCTTCGGATCCGAGAGTGTGCGGGCTGCCATCACTCCAGGAATCGCGCAGGCGTAGCTGGATAAGAGCGGCACAAAGCTCCGGCCATTCAGTCCACACCAGCTAAAGAGCTTGTCGACGAGGAACGCGGCGCGCGCCATGTAGCCAGTATCTTCCAACAGCGAAATGAAGAAAAACAGAATCAGGATTTGAGGAAGAAAAATGAGCACCCCGCCGACACCGGATATGATGCCGCCGCAAATGAGGCTTTGGAGGACGGGCATATTTTCCAGCAAGGGGGAAAGAAAGCCCTGCGCCATTCCTGTTACGGTATCGATGAGATCCATGAGTGGACCAGCCCAGGAATACAGGCTCTGGAACACGACATACATAACCACAAAGAAAATCAAAGTTCCCCAAACGCGATGCAGAAGGATGGCATCGATCGATTCATGACTGCGAGCCACAGATCCTGACGTTGTCACCACTCCATCCAACAGTGACTCCAGATGGCGGTAGTGCAGAACCGCTTCTGCCGAACCGGGGCTGAGCCCCAATCCACGAATATCCTGATGCGCGGCATCGACCATTTTTTTGAGGCAGATTTTGTCTGAAATACCACAAGTGAAAACGCTGTCATTATCGAAAAGGACTCGCAAAGCCTCGGCCTGCGTGACCCCATCGCCCCCGAGATCCTTCACGCCCGTTTGCAAAACCTGACATCCTTTTGCGATACACTCCGGCCATTGAATTCGGGGCAAAAAGGAGGGATTGCAAAGTGCGTTTACAATAGCAGATTTCAAGTCATCCACCCCACGTCCGCGCGTCGCTACCGTCTCCACAACGGGGATGCCAAATTGCTTCGCGAGCAACACCGTGTCGATGTGGATTCCATTTCGCTTGGCTGCGTCGCATTGGTTGAGTGCCATGATCGCCGGTATGCCCAGTTCCGCGCACTGGGACGCCAGCAATAGGTTCCGCTTGAGATTCGAGGCATCCACTACGAAGACCAGTAAATCCGGACGGCGGAGTCCATGACGACCACCGAGAACGTCCATCACCACACGTTCATCGCGCGATACAGCTGTCAGATTGTAACAACCGGGCAGATCCAATAAATCCAAATCCTGATGGCCGATGCGCAGGAGACCGGATTTTTTTTCAACCGTCACTCCGGGGTAGTTTGCAATGTGTTGGCGAAGTCCCGTGAGGCGATTAAAGAGAGTGGATTTGCCTGTATTGGGATTTCCCACCAAGGCTACGAGGGGGAGTGTATTGGAGGAAAGGGATGATTTTTTGGAGTCCAGCGTAGCCATGGTCATATTTACTTAACTTTGATCAAGCTAGCTTCAGCGCGGCGGAGACTGATTTCCTGACCATCGATTTCCACTGAGATCGGATCGCCCAGCGGGGCCAGACGGGTGACTGTGACTCGGCGACCGGGAATGAAACCCAAGGTGGACATGCGTCCAGCACGGGTGCAATCCGACGAAATATCAATAATTTCGGCAGATTCACCTACTTGCAAGCCATCCAAGGTGCCGCTCATTGATACTCCATATCGTTTATTGAAGAATTGCTCATCCTCTGCAAAGATTAAGATATCGCCCCAAATTGGTCAATAAATGAGATTGTGTCTCAATATAAAATGACGATTCACGGTTGACGAAGGGGGGCTGGGGCTATAAAACGCCGTCTCCCTTTAGACCAAAAAACACTACTTCATTAACAACATATCATGATTAAAATCGGCATCAACGGGTTCGGGCGCATTGGACGTATGGTCTTCCGCGCAGCGGTTAAAAATTTCAGCAACGACATTCAGGTGGTTGGGATCAACGATCTCCTCGAACCAGAATACCTTGCGTATATGCTCAAGTTTGACTCGGTGCACGGCCGCTTCGAGGGGGAAGTCTCAGTCGACGGAAATGATCTGATTGTGAACGGCAAAAAAATCCGCCTTACTGCAGTGAAAGATCCAACGACTCTCAAGTGGGATGAAGTTGGTGCGGACATCGTGGTGGAATCGACTGGCTTGTTCTTGGACAAAGCCTCTGCCGAAGCCCATCTCAAAGCCGGTGCGAAGAAAGTGATCATGTCCGCTCCGTCGAAAGACGAAACCCCTATGTTTGTATACGGCGTGAATGACAAGTCCTACGCTGGCGAGGCCATTATTTCCAATGCCAGCTGCACGACGAATTGCTTGGCTCCTCTCGCGAAAGTGATCAACGACACCTTTGGCATCAAGCGTGGTCTCATGACGACTGTTCACGCAGCCACAGCCACTCAGAAGACCGTGGACGGCCCGAGCAGCAAGGATTGGCGCGGCGGTCGCGGTATCTTGGAAAACATCATCCCATCATCGACTGGCGCTGCCAAAGCCGTTGGCAAGGTGATTCCTGCTCTGAACAAGAAACTCACCGGCATGGCATTCCGTGTGCCGACCTCCGATGTTTCCGTAGTCGATCTCACTGTCGAACTCGAAAAACCCGCTTCCTACGAAGAAATCTGTGCTGTCATCAAAGCCGCCTCCGAAGGCGCTATGAAGGGCGTTCTCGCTTACACAGACCAGAAGGTTGTCAGCACCGACTTCCGTGGTGAGACAAACACCTCTGTTTTCGACGCCGAAGCCGGCCTCGCACTCGATTCGACCTTTGTGAAACTTGTCTCTTGGTATGATAACGAGTGGGGCTATTCGAACAAAGTTCTCGAGATGGTCCGCGTCATCGCCAAATAATTAAACAGTACAATTGATTGACCACAGAGGACACGGAGAGCACGGAGTAATCTAAAATCTCTGAGCACTCCGTGAACACTGTGGTCATTCTTATTTAAGCCCGCTTCATTTTCCCCTCACTCAACTTTCCATTTGCTATGAAAAAATCCATTAAAGATATCCCACTAACAGGCAAGCGCGTTTTGATTCGAGTCGATTTCAATGTGCCTCAGGACAAGGCTACCGGAGCGATCACAAATACTCAGCGCATCGTCGCTGCCATTCCCACGATTCAATACGCGCTCGAACAAGGCGCCAGTGTGGTTTTGATGAGCCACCTCGGTCGCCCGAACGGTCAGCGTGTAGCCAAATATTCACTCAAGCCAGTTGCTGAAAAACTTGCTGAAGTGCTCGGACGCCCCGTGCGTTTCTTAGAAGACTGCGTGGGTGCTGAAGTTGAAGCTGCCTGCGCCGCTTTGCAAGCTGGTGAAGTCGTTCTTTTGGAGAATCTCCGCTTCCACATTGAAGAGGAAGGCAAAGTCAAAAATGAAGACGGAACATCGACCAAAGCCGATCCTGAAAAGGTCGCGGCATTCCGCGCCAGCCTCACGAAGTTGGGTGATGTGTTTGTGAGCGATGCCTTCGGAACCGCCCATCGCGCTCACTCCTCTGTTGTTGGTGTCGATTTGCCTGAAAAAGTGGCTGGATTTTTGATGCAGAAGGAACTTGATGCCTTTGCCGCTGTACTCGATAATCCCAAGCGCCCGCTTCTCGCCATTCTCGGTGGCGCCAAAATCGCTGACAAAATTCCGCTCATCCGAAACCTCATCGACACCGCTGACGAAATCATCATTGGTGGTGGAATGGCTTATACCTTCAAAAAAGTCCTCGAAAACATGCCCATCGGCAATAGCCTCTTTGACCCCGAAGGTGCCAAGATCGTCGCCGAACTGAGCGAGAAAGCGAAAGCCCGTGGTGTGAAAATCCACCTGCCCGTCGATTACATCACCGCCGACAAATTCTCACCCGACGCCACCACCGGTGAGGCCGATGACACCACCGGCATCCCAGATGGACTTGAAGGGCTCGATTGCGGAATACGCTCCCGCCAAATCTTCGCCGATGCCATTGCCCGCGCAAAAACCATCATCTGGAACGGACCCGCTGGCGTCTTTGAATTTGATAAATTTGCTGAAGGCACGAAATCCATGGCCGCAGCCGTAGCCGCATCAACTGAAGCTGGCGCGATCACCGTTGTAGGTGGGGGCGACACAGCCACAGCCGCCAAAAAATTCGGCGTCGCCGATAAGGTCACTCATTGTTCGACTGGCGGGGGCGCCTCCCTGGAGCTTCTCGAAGGCAAGTCCCTGCCCGGCGTAGCCGCTCTCAACGAGAATTAGATTTACTTTGGGAAATCAAAGTTCTCAGGTGCCTTATTGGACTTCAAAAGCATCAATTCACGCGGTTCAAACCAAATATCTATAAAAAATGAAAAAATTATCACTGTTACTTTCTATTTTGGTTTCAACTTTTGTCTTTGGTTGTGCACACAGTTCTAGAATTGTTACTGGAAACCCTCGCCCCTCCCTTTCAGAAGATGCAGTGAAAATTTACTCGTCAATGCCAAAACGTGCTGAAGAAATTGCTATTGTTAATGGTGTAGACGCGTGGTTGCAATTAAACCATCGAGCTGTTTCTGAAATGAAGAAACAAGCCGCTAGAGTTGGTGCAAATGGACTTCTTATCGAGAATAGTAACCTTAGTGGATGGACAGGTGCACAAGTTACAGGGAAAGCTGTTTACGTCCATTAATCAGCAAGGTTAGGGCTCGTTTACACCATGCGGTTTGAATGTTTTTGACTCCGTTGTAGCGGCGCTTTTGTAGTCGATGAGTATGATTCTAGCGGGGGAGCTTTTCGAAGGCAAATCCTTGCCCGGTGTGGCAGTTCTCAACGAGAAGTGACCTAGGCGAGCTTAGGCGTTACTTCTAGCATCTCCGGATTCAGAAAGGTCGTGCGGGATTTCTTATTGCGAATCTCGCCCAATTTCCCATCAGGGCTCAACAATACAGAGTTCGGGAAATAGTCTTTCAAAATCTTTCGCATTCCGCGTGAGTAATCCCTCGAAACGTAATGCAAAGGAGCCAATCAATACATCTGCCACAGGTCTTTTTAGCCCACCACCTGATCGTCGCTTGAGAATATGTCCAGCCCACGCGATCGCGGCATTTTCAGTATCCAACGCATCCCAAATCTCCTCAAATTCAATTCCCAAGCTGATAAGAAATGTTTTCAGCGCATCCGTATCACCACCGAAAGCTGGAGCTAATTCCACAAAAGTAATAGGGCTTATGAGCAGCCCAGAGGAAGACATTTTCAGGATCAGGCTCTCTGATCTCTCCGCAAACTCTGGATCATCCAATCCAATGTCGAGCAACAAGCAGGTATCTACAACCCAAGCCATTTAGGAGGATTCTCCTTCGCGCAGAACTCGCATCCAATCTGCCGTCGTGCCAGATTCTCCAGATTGGTAAACTTTCATTGCCCCCCTCATGGCGCCCTTTTCCTTGGGCTTACGCTCGCCAATAAGCAATCGGATTTCGTTTTTCGAAATGTATTTCCA
>CAMDOJ010000091.1 GCA_945903555.1 Chthoniobacter flavus | reverse complement strand
TTCTGTCAAGACAGGATTCCGTCTGGCCCGCAGTTTGACTCCAGTCATCACTAGTCAAAGCACAGGCAAGGGTGAAATAAGTGCCGCCTTCACTTACCAGATCACCGCGAGCCATAGCCCTACCAGTTACACCGCCAGCGGGCTTCCCCCTGGCTTGACCGTCAATGCCACAACCGGCCTGATCAGCGGCAAACCAACGGCATTAGGGAATTTCTCGGTGAACCTAGGGGCTACTAATTCCTCGGGAACGGGCAATGCCGTCTTGGCATTAGCCATCGCACCGAAGATCACGGTGACCAGCAACGCCACAGCCCCCGCAACACAAGGCATGCCGTTCCGCTACCAAATCACGGCCTCGAACCCACCTCACGTCTCCTACGCGGTCTACCGCGGCCTTCCAGCCGGAACGACTTGGAATGCCACAACCGGATTGATCGCTGGAACGCCCACCGTCTCCGGGAACTTCCTTATCACTGTCACGGCTAACAATGCCTTCGGCAGTAGTGCCGCGAAATGGGTTGCGATCCAAGTTGCCCCCGCCCCCATGCCAGTGATCGCCTCCTTCGATACGATTGGCAATGTGGCGTTCCAAGCCTATAACACGCAGCCCGCACCGGTGCTTGCCGTCACGGCCAACAATCCGAGCAACAACCCGCTTACCTACCAATGGTTCAAGAACGGCGTGGCCATCGCTGGAGCTACTGGCACGACCTACAATCCGGGAGCCGCCTCCGCGGCCACGGCAGGCTACTACCATGTGGTGCTGAAGAACGCGGCAAACCAGACTGTGGCCTCGCCCAATCTCGCCTTCAAGCTGCTAGCGGCAGCGACCTTTGCGATCTCTGGGCCAGTGAACCAGAGCTTCAGCGCGGGAGCGAATGCGACTTTTTCAGTGAGCAACCTCGGCGGCCTGCCTCCCGGTAACGCCACTGTGGCCTACCAATGGTATCGCAACGGCGTGGCTATCAGCGGCGCGACTTCTTCAAACTACACCGTGCCCGGCGGTATGTCCTCGGCCACCGCCGGATCCTACGCGGTGGATGTCACCACGAGAATTGGAAGCACCGTCATCGGAACCGTGCGCTCGACAAGTTGGGCGTTCACGCCGCAGGACACCGGAATCTTGGTTTACACCCTGAGCGGCACATCGCTCCGGACCATCGGTGCCAATGAAACCACTGGCACACTTACCGGCTATGTGGTGGTGGATCGTGCCAATAACAACGCCGCCATCATCCAAACATACGGATCAAGCTTCGGTCGTCGAAACAGCCTCGAGAATCGACCAGACATCGCCGTGGCCTCCACAGGCCCCGTGCTCGGTAGCCGCACCGTCCTCGCCGGCAGCCTGAATAACGGAGACACGCCCGTGGATCACGACATGGTCTGGGTAACCGGCAAGGACGCCGAGGTGGTCGTGGCCGCCACCACCACTTCCCCGATCCTACCTCAGGTGCGACTTTTCGCTCCCACGAGTATGACCGGCTTCATGTGTATCCTAGCGCGAAATCCCGCCTCTGTGGAGATCGAGCACTACGGAGTCACCCTGTCACTCAACACCACTCTCACTGCCGCCGCCTACCGCAACAGGCAAAATCTCACCCAAGCCATAGCGACGGTCCGTGCCGACGCCACCACGGTCGGATTCCTCAACGCCGAAACCAATCCGTAAATTGCGACAAGTTGGAGAAGTAGACCGCCGCCGTTGGAAAGAAGCCATGCGCGCGGCGGTTTAAAAAAGGCAGTTTTTTTGTTACGCCTCGCGGGTGACGACGCGGTAGCTGCTGATGCGGAGGTATTCGGAAACTTCCGCAGAAGCCGCCTCTGCGTTGGAGAGGGGCAGGAGCTTCAGGACGATTCCGTTGCGCGTGACGGTGCTGTCTTTGATGGTGAGCGATTCCGCCGGATAGAGCTTTTGCCAAAGGAGAGGATTGCAGCTCCGATCCGCCAATCATGCCGCGATATCCGGTGATCCTTACCAAAAAATCCGAGGAGCGATGTCCGAGGGGAGGGGATTGGGGGGAGGGGGCTCTTGTTTGAGAAGGGATTGCCTCGTTTCCGAGGGAGATTTTCCGTAAACACGGGTGAAGCAGCGGGTGAAATAAAGCGGATTTTCGAAGCCGCAGCGATCGGCGATTTCCTTAATCGCGAGGTTGGATCGTCCGAGCAGAGCCATGGCAAGTTGGAGCTTGAGGAGGCGAAATGTCTCCATAGGCGCGTGCCCTAAGGCTTTTTGAAAGAGGCGGCAGAGGTGTTTTTCTGTAACGCCAGCGCGATTGGAAAGCTCTCCGAGTTGGAGAGCGTGATACGGATTTGTTTCGAGAATCGATCTCATGAAATTCAACGATGCGTGGACTTGCTCGGGCAGGCGGTGTGCCACGCTCAGCGCCTGATTGCTTGGAGGTTTCAGCAGAATGCCCAAAAGGCATTCCATGAAAAGGCTCTCCTCGGGCCAAGCGCTCAAGATCGGCCAGGCCGTTTCGCCATGCGAGGCGATGCGACCGAGCAAGTGGCGGAACATCGGAGCAATCACTGGGTCGGAGTTTTCGATAAGAATCGGCCAACTTTCGAGGGGGGGCCAGTCGAGGGGAAAGCTCTCGACGTCGAAATGCACATAGGCATGACGCGTGGGAGAATTTGGATCCCAAGTGTAGGTCTCCTGAAAACCGGGGCGTGCAATAATGATGCTGCCGGGCGGTGCTTTGTGCCCCAAGCTGCCCAAATGGTAGATAGCGGTTCCCTCGATCATCAAAACCAACTCAAAATCCTCGAGGGTGCGCTGTGAAAGTTTGTCTCCGGGCCGGTAATGAACCACCGAGCCGTAGATATATTTCAGAGCGAGCCGATCTGATTCGCGAATGGGAGGGGACATAAAAAATAAGGACTGTTGGAGTTTGTGAAGTTATATAGCCCCGAATCAAGCGGAATGCGAATTTTGTGCATATTTAACGAACTCTTGTCCATTGGCAAAAGACGCCGAGTGTTTATGTTGATGATCCAATTCGGACGAGGTAAAGAGTGCTTAAATTCAGGCTGTCACTTTTTGAAACCCGAACAAAAAAACTCCACCCAAAAACCACCATGAGCGACAACCATGCTACCGCCACGCTAAAACGCCCGCCTAAGAGCCTCGACTACAGCTTGACCGGAGAAAACTCCACCCGAGCGATCGAGCGCGGCCTCGCCGAGGCCGATTGGTATCAAAGCCCCGTGCCGCGCGCCGAATTGCGCAAGCTTCTCGAACGCCGCGACGGCCCCGCTATACGCGATACGATTTTGTGGTTCGCGCTGCTCGGTCTGACTGGGTGGGGGACTTTCGTCCTGCGGGAAACCTGGTGGGTGTTGCTGCCCTATGCGGCCTATGCGGTGCTTTACGCCACGGCGTCGGATTCGCGCTGGCACGAGGCCGGACACGGCACGGCCTTCCGCACCGATTGGTTGAATAATTTCCTCTACGAAGTCGCGTCGTTTATGGTTCTGCGCGAATCGGTGGTCTGGCGCTGGAGTCACACACGGCATCATAGCGACACGATCATCGTCGGCCGCGATCCGGAAATTCAGATTCCCCGCCCGCCAAAGCTTCGGGAGCTTTTCTTCGGCCTTTTCGCCATCGGGGTTTATCGGAGTTATTTTCCCGGGTTGCTTCGCCATGCCGTTGGCAAAATTTCCGAGGAGGAGCGGACCTATATCCCCGAAACGGAGTTTTCGAAAATCACGCGCAACGCCCGCATCATCGTGCTGGTCTATGCGCTGACGATAGCTTTGTCGGTCGCCATTTATAGCTGGGTGCCCATTTTCCTAATCATCCTGCCGCACTTTTTTGGAACTTGGTTGATGATTGTTCAAAACACGCCGCAGCACGCGGGGCTTGCCGAAAACGTTCTCGACCATCGCCTGAATTGCCGGACCGTTTACATGAATCCCATTAGCCGATTCATCTACTGGAACATGAACTACCATGTGGAGCACCACATGTTTCCGCTTGTGCCGTTCCACTCGCTTTACAAGCTGCACGCGCTCGTCAAGGACGACTGCCCGCCGCCGTATCCCAGCATCCTCTCGGCATGGCGAGAAATTCTGCCAACCATCATTCGCCAGAAAAAAGACCCGGCCTATCATGTGAAGCGCGTCCTCCCGCCGGCAAAAGAGCGCGCCGCGGAGGGCCTCGTCTCAGGTGACGCCAAGCCGGACGCTGAAGGTTGGGTGGAAGTTTGTTCCCAAGCTGACCTCGGAAAAGAGGACGTCCTCCGATTCGACCACGGCAGAAAAACTTTCGCCCTCATCCGCGACGCGGCAGGCAGCCTCTTCGCGACCGACGGCATCTGCACCCACGGCAACAACCATCTCTCGGAAGGCCTCGTGAAGGGCGGCATCATCGAATGCCCGAAGCACAACGGTCGCTTCAATCTCGCCGATGGTTCGCCTGCCCGCGCCCCGATCTGCCGCGCCCTCGCGACTTATCCGATCGAAGTCCGCAGCGGCCGAATCTATTTGAATGTCAACAAGCCCGGCGGCGCCGGTGAGCGGGCACAAAAAAGCCGTACGCTCCGAGTCGTCAGCTCCGCTAATGTCTCGACCTTCATCCGCGAGATCGTGTTCGAGTCGGTGGATGGATCCTTGTCTTACGAGCCCGGCGACTACCTGCAATTCGCTATCCCCGCCTACCATGAGATCGCTTACCGCAATTTCGATATTCCCGAGCCTTACGCCTCAGTCTGGCGGCAGCACGGTATCTTTGAGCTCGTGGCAAAGAACCCCGATGGAGCTAAGCGCAACAACTATTCGATCGCCAGCCATGCCGGCGAAGGCACTATCCGACTCAATGTGCGCCTCGCGACGCCGCCTCCCGGCCAGGAATGCTCCACCGGCACCGGCTCGAGCCACATGTGGGCACTCAAACCCGGCGACACCGTCGATGCCATCGGGCCATTTGGCGATTTCCACCTCAAGCCGACCCGTAAGGAAATGGTCTACATCGGTGGCGGCGCGGGCATGGCTCCATTGCGAGCCCACCTCACGCACTTGCTTGAAGTCGAGAAATCCGCGCGCCGAGTTTCCTTCTGGTATGGCGCCCGCTCGCGTCAGGAATTGTTCTACACCGACATCTTCGAACAACTCGCCACGAAGCACCTAAACTTCAGTTTCCATACCGCGCTTTCGGCGCCGCTCGACGAGGACAAGTGGACTGGTGACTCCGGATTCATTCACGAAGTCGTCCTCGCGAAAGCTCTCGAAAACCATGATAGCATTGGTGGCGTCGAGTTCTATCTCTGCGGTCCTCCGATGATGATCAAGGCCTGCACAAAAATGCTCACCGACCTTGGCGTGCCGCCCGCACACATCGCCTACGATGAGTTCTGATTTTTGAAATCCGAAAGTTCCGACAGAATCTCAAGAGCTGCCTGTCATTCGCTATTGGTCTTATCAATCCTGAGCACTTCCGTGACATGCTCCCTGTTGCTTGGGAGAACAAGGAAAATCTAACCTATGCGTGGGAAGTGATCACTCACAGCTGTGCCACTTGGGGTTGTGCCTACACGATTGGACCGAAAAGGCACCACATTTTTGCATGACGAGTCTGAACCTTTTGCGCCTGAACATAGTCTCCGCACTCTACCCGAACCGAACTATGTGCGGGAGGCGATGAGGCGAGTCCCTGTGTGGGTGCATAAAGTCAGCATCTTCACCGATCGATTGTTCATTCCAGCTACAAGGGGCGGTCTTTTTTAAAAAACCTTCAACGCGGCAAGTTGTTTCACCCAGAGGTTGCAAGCGACGAAAAGGACGATGGCACCTGTGATTTGGCGAATCCGCACTGGCGGCAGAATGGTGATGCCGCATCTTGAACCCGCCAAGCCTCCCAAAAGCACGGCCACGGGGAGCAACCAATAGGTCGCGAACACCTCGTTTTTCCATCCGGTTTTTTGCATTTGGCCGAGGAGACCCGCGAAGCTGTTCGTGCAGATGAAGCAGGCCGCGAGTGCCGCAATTTCTTTGGCTTTTGCCCATTTTCCCAGATGAAGGATGGGAGCCAAAAAAATTCCGCCTCCGATTCCCACGATACCCGAAAGGAAGCCCAGCGGGAGGCCGAGAAAAAACCCGAAGCGACGAATCCATTGTCGAATCGGAGTGTCGGGACGATCCCCGCACTCGGACACGGGGAAAAGCAGGAGGACTCCGGCGGCTGTGAGGGATGCGGTCAGGAGGATGAGAAATGTCGTTTCCTTGATCGCATACAACCCGCCGAGATAGGCGGCGGGAACCGAGAGCATCACAAACGGAAGGCTCCGACGCGTGGAAAAAAGACCTGCCCGCGAGAATTGGACAAAACTTTGCGTCGAGACGATCAGATTGCATGTGAGCGACAGGAGGGGAAGTGCCGAGGCAGACATTCCGTGCCATTGCAGAAGGGCGATGTAGGACGACCCGCCGCCAAAGCCGACGCTGGAGTAGATCAGCGCCACACAAAAAAACAAAAAGGCGAGAATCATAGCCAGTGGATCCTCATCCGCCGATGAAGGACATCTCAACCTTGGCGGGTGTATTGGTGCCAACAGCGGAACGAAGCTCGGAATATCTGTCATCCCTCGTTCGCCAGAGAGATGCCACCATTTGATAGAGCGTCTCATCATCGGGATTGCCCGCCCTCATCGCCCCGAGTAGATCATGGCCTTTGCTCGCAAAAAGACAGGTGAACAATCTCCCGTCCGCCGATAACCGTGCCCGCGTGCAACTCCTGCAAAAGGGCGCCGAGATGGAAGTGATGATTCCAAATTCCACGCCATCGTCCGTGTATTGGAAGCGGTCAGCGACTTCACCAAAATGCGCGTGCGGCACAGTTTCAAAGGTCGTCTCCACAGCAAGGCGCGCAAGGATTTCCTCTCCGCTGACGACCATTGCAGGATCCCAATGGTTGTGATTTCCCACATCCATGAATTCAATGAACCGCAGCGGAATTCCGGCCGCTTTGAAATGAAGCGCCATGGGTAGGACTTGCGAATCATTCACTTCACGCTGCACGACCATGTTGACTTTGACACGGAGCCCAGCACTTTTCGCCGACTCAATGCCTTTGAGAACTTGATCCGGATGTTTCCCGCGTCCGTTCATGCGGGCAAAAATATCGGGATCCAACGCATCAAGACTCACTGTGACTCGGTGCAGGCCGGCCTCTGCGAGTCCAGATGCAAAGGTTGGTAAGAGCAGACCATTTGTGGTCAAGGCTAGGTCCTCGATTTC
>CAMDOJ010000090.1 GCA_945903555.1 Chthoniobacter flavus | reverse complement strand
ACGGCAGGAAAGTAGGGAGGCTTGATGCGGGGATACGGGCGTTTGCCCTCGAGGGATTCCAGAAGACTGGTCTCTTCACCGCAAATATAGGCACCGGCACCTTGATGCACGTAAATGTCTAAATCGAATCCCGAGCCGAGAATGTTTTTACCGAGAAAACCTTTAGCGTGGGCTTCCTTGATGGCGTTCCAGACGATCTTGGCCGCCTTTGGAAATTCGCAACGGATGTAGATGTAGGAAAGATGGACGTTCGTGGCGAAGGCTGCGATGACGAGCCCTTCGATGAGTTGGTGCGGATCTTGGTGCAGGATGTAGCGATCCTTGAACGTGCCGGGTTCGGACTCATCGGCATTGACGACGATGTAGTGAGGCTTGCCGTCATCGTATTTGATGAAGCTCCATTTCGCGCCAGCAGGAAAGCCTGCACCGCCACGACCACGAAGGTTGGCGGCTTTGACGAGATCAATGATCTCACCGGGCTTCATGGTGAAAGCTTTTTTCAGAGATTCATAGCCACCATGGGCGAGGTAGGTCTCGATGTCGGGAGCGTAGCCTGGCTTGCTGATATTTCCAAAAATGATCCGACGTTCTTTCGGATGCGGAGTAGGTAGGAGTGAGACCATTGTTATTTGTATTGATCTACGATTGCAGGGACATCCGAGATGGCGATATTTTCGACGAGTTCGTCATTGATGAGCGCGACTGGAGCACTACCGCAACTGGCGAGGCACTCAACAAAATCGACGCTGAAATTTCCATCCGAGGATGTGGGCGGAGCCTCACCAAATCCATGACTATGGCAATGCGGGTCAATCCCCACAGATTGGCAAAATTTTTCACGAACTTCGTAGCTGCCTGCCATCGCACAAGCGAGCGTGCGGCAGACTCGAATGATGTTTTTGCCGGCGCGTTCGCGACGGAACCACGGGTAGAATGTCACAACCTCGAGGATATTCACGGGCGTGAGCTCAAGCTTCGCGGCGATCCATTCCACACCGCTGTCATCGATAAAACCAAAGTGGTTTTGCCAAAGGTGAAGAAGGGGCAGGGAAGCGCTCCGCTTCGAAACAGGGTAGTGGGAAACCAACTCGTCGGCTTCAGCCAAAAGTTCCGGAGTGATCGCATCTGCTTGGCAGGTCATCGTCTCAGTCATCGTCGGCATTTATCGGTTGTTCTCCGCTACTCATCAAGCAAAACGATTCATGAGAGACGAAGAAAAAGCGACTTGGGAGTAAAACGGGTTTAGAGAAGCTCCAAGCGAAGCATGTCGAGAGCCGCCTGAGTGGCGAGTTGCTTGAATGTAAGGCGGTCTGTGGTAAATCGGGCCTCGCGGCAAAGCGTCTCTTTTCCTTCACGCGCCAAGGCGATAAAAACAAGACCAACGGGTTTTTCGGGGGATCCACCATCTGGGCCAGCGATACCAGTGACCGAGAGCGCGAAGGCCGATCCCGCCTTCGCTCGAGCCCCTTCCGCCATCGCGCGGGCGACAGGTTCACTGACGGCGCCGAACTCTTGAAACAAAGCTGGATCGACTCCGAGAAGATTCATTTTGGCCTCGTTCGAGTAGGTAACAAATCCCTGATGGAAAATCAGCGAAGAGCCCTGCGTATCAGTGATGCGGCTGGCGAGGAGCCCGCCCGTGCAGGATTCTGCGGTGCTGAGGGAAAGATGGCGGGCCGTGAGGCTGGCTACAATACTGGCCTCGATCCCCTCCCCGTTAGAGGAAACAAGGTGCTTTCCGAGAGCCGCGATGACTCCAGGCTCAACGGCATCGAGAATATCACTCTGAGCGATCAGACGGAAATCGACTTCGTTCGGTCGCGCGCAATAGCCGACTTCAATGTCGGGGTTGGCCGTGAGTTGCAGACCCACCATTTGCTCGACAGCGCTTTCGCCAAGCCCAACAACGCGGTAGGTTCGGCACTCCCTCGCATCTAAGTTCTGGGCTATTTCCTGAAGGATAGGCAAGACGGAGTCACGGAACATGGGTTGCAACTCACGCGGCGGACCAGGCAGAAGAAAGATGTGAGGCGAGGCCGCTGAAGGATAACTCACTCGGGGAAAATAAAGACCCGGGGCGGTGCCATGGTTGTTCCTAAGGACAGTGGCCCCTTGCGGAACCATCGTTTGGCGAAGCATGCGATCGAGAAAAGCGTAACCTCGGGCGGAGAGACGGGCCTCGATCGCAGCGCGAATTTCCTGACTGGCTTCCAACTTCATACCCATCAACTCCGCGACCACTTCGCGAGTGATGTCATCGGTGGTCGGCCCAAGCCCGCCGGTCACAAAAAGGATATCCGAGCGGTCAAAAGCCTCCAGAACCCCATCCCTAATAGCGGGGCCATCGGGAACAGTCGTCTGGCGGGCAATACGGAGGCCGAGTGGAAAAATCTGTTTTGCCAGCCAGCCAGCATGGGTGTTCACGACCTCGCCCAGTAAGAGTTCGGTACCGACATTAAGAACTTCGACAATCATGGATTGATACTGGCACCCGTGAGCACCTGCATCCAAGACTTGATTCTCTCCCGCTTTTCTTTTTCGTCAGACAGATCGTAGACGTAGAGAAGATTGGCCAATATCCGCAAGAGGAACTGACGCGAGTTGGCTGGACGAAGATGAACGTCCTTCAACTCCATATCCTGTCGGGCGAGGAGTTGCTCGATATCGGCTCGGGAAAGAATACGACCTCCATGGAAGGGATCAAAAAAAACTTCACCATGACGGGCTATGAAGTGCCCGGGGAGATTGATGCCCTCGATCCTCATTGCAGCTCGGGCCGCGACCATTTGATAAACAAGCGTCAGCGTGATCGGAATTCCCATACGGGACTCGATGATGCAGGGCAGGTGGGAGTTTTCCTCGCCGTAGTATTGTAGCGAGTTGCCCCGAAACTCAAGTTCCCCACCGAGAAATTCGGAGAGAAGACGGACTCGCTCGGAATTATCCCAAACACAAGCCACTCGCTCAAGAAACTCATTCCCCCAGTCGTTGATCTGATTCCGAAACGGGAGGACGCAAACACTCGAATCAATAACCTTCGCGAGAGCCCAAACAGCCTCCTCGATATCAAAACAATCCCCAGCCAGAAGGCAAAGGAGATTAAAATCGTCCTCCGCACGGCAGCCATCAATGTGCGTGAGAACATCTCGAGCGTGAAACGAAACACGGGCATCACCCGCATTGGCGAGATCTTGCAACGTGGAGGGATTTTTTTTTCCGATATCAATCAGTTGTTCTTTTACTAATCGGATCGTATCGGGATCGTCATCACTGAGGAGTTTGGCCAATGCCATCGAGGTGGAACCCATATGAGTTTTAATAAACGCGGGTTTCACCCCGTTGCAAGCGATGACTTTTTGGACAGGCGAGCGGAAGCCGAAAAAGCGGTTCCACCCTCCTTATCAAGAAACACGATCCAATCCGAAGGCGGTATGGGCCAACTTTGCGGCCAATTCGATCTGAGCCTCGTCAATGATAACGGCAATCTTGATTTCCGAGGTCGAGATCATCTGAATATTTACTCCGCCATGACCCAAGCTCTCAAAAAGCGTTGCCGCGACTCCGGAGTGGGAACGCATACCGATCCCGACGACACTGAGCTTCGCGATGCCGCTTTTCTTCGTGACTTGACCAGCCCCGATCTCGGCTGCCACACGGTCAATGAGATTTCCGAGTTTCTCGAGTTCATCCGCGCTCAGTGTGAACGAAATGTCCGTGGACCCGCTCACAGAGACATTTTGGACGATGACATCGATAATCACATTCGCTTCCGACAACGCCGTGAAGATGCGGGAGGCCGTACCGGGCTTATCCGGAACGTTGGTGATGGTGACTTTGGCTTGTTTACGCTCGATGCTGACGCCGCGGACGACGACATTTTCGAGACCGATTGATTCTTCTTTCACAATGGTTCCTCGGTTGGTGTTGAAACTGCTTCGCACCTCGAAAGGCACTTTAAATTTTTTGGCAAACTCGACAGAGCGAGATTGCATGACCTTCGAGCCGCTACTGGCCATCTCGAGAAGCTCATCGTAGGCGATCACGTCAATCTTGCGTGCGTTAGGAACGACTCTCGGATCGCAGGTATAAACGCCATCGACATCCGTATAGATCTCACACATATCCGCTTTAACGGCCGCCGCGATGGCGATTGCGGTGAGATCAGACCCACCGCGTCCGAGTGTAGTGATGCGGCCCTCGAGGGTCTGACCCTGGAAGCCTGCGACAATGCAGACAAAACCCTCCTTGAGGTATTGGCGGACTTGGCGGGGTGCGATGTTGGAAATCTTGGCCTTCGTGTGAATGCCGTTTGTGATGATGCCAGCTTGAGCGCCTGTGAGCGAAACGGCCTTGCCTCCGAGCCCATTGATGGCCATGGCGGTGAGCGCAATCGTCGTCTGCTCGCCCGTAGCAAGAAGCACGTCCATCTCCCTCTCCGTCGGTTGAGAGGAAACATCGCGAGCCAGCTTAATGAGCCCATCGGTAACTCCCGACATCGCTGAGACAACGACCACGATGGAGTTTCCCTCCTGTTGGGAGGCGATCACGCGACGGGCGACGTTGAGGATTCTTTCTGGTGTGCCGACGGATGTGCCGCCGTATTTTTGAACGATCAATGCCATGAGAAAAGGGTCAATTTTTATCCAGCACCGCACGAACGGCACTTAATGTCGCATCCGACTCGGATGGCGTGAAGTTACCGAATTTCACGGGTGTATCGGAATCCTTGAGTCCATGCCCAGTCACTGTGAGAACGACCTTCGCACCTGGGCGCAGCGCCGCACTGAACGGGCAGGAGGCACAACGTGAGCAGGAGAGGCATTTGAGCAATCCGGCGACACTGGCCGCGCTGGCTGGTTCCACAAAAATCCCTTCATTCACAGCAAGCCAACTTTGAGCAGCCATGATCTCCTCGTCGGTCACAATATCAATACACCCGCCGGAATGCGAAACTGCATCATTGGCTCCCTGCCAGCTGGCGGGATTACCAATGCGGATGGCTGTCGCGAGCGTATCGGGATGCTCAATCGGATGCCCATTGAAAATCGGTGCCGATCCGGCAGCTTGAAATCCCACCATTCGGGGAAGTCGGGTCGATCGACCAGCGGCATGGAATTCTTGGTAGCCCTTCCAATACGCCGTGATGTTGCCGGCATTTCCAACTGGGAGGATGTGAATATCAGGTGCGTCGCCGAGATCCTCGATGACTTCAAAAGCAGCCGTCTTCTGGCCTTCGATGCGATGGGGGTTGATGGAGTTCACAATCGCGACACCTTCGACGCCACCGAACTCACGAACGATGCGGAGGGCATCATCAAAATTACCACGGATCGCTACAACCTGGGCTCCGTAAACAAAAGCCTGCACCAACTTGCCAATGGCGATCTTGCCAGCTGGGAGGATCACCGCACACTTGACTCCAGCCCGAGCTGCATAAGCGGCCGCCGCTGCGGAAGTATTGCCAGTCGAAGCACAGATGACTGTTTTTGCTCCTTCTTCTACAGCCTTCGATATCGCCACCGTCATCCCACGATCTTTGAATGAACCGGTGGGATTGAGGCCTTCGTATTTGAGGTAAACCTCGGCCCCAGTTTTTTCACTGAGACGCGGGGAATGAATGAGCGGTGTCGATCCCTCACTCAAAGAGATCACAGGCGTGGAAGCGGATACCGGAAGAAATTCGCGGTAACGGTGAATGACACCTTTATCGTTAAGCGGCTCGTTCACGAGAAGGACTCCATGTGCAATAAAAGTGGCGTGCCTTTCACGCAATGAAGTGAGGCAAGTGCGTCGGCTGTTTTTTTCATTGGGCCATAAGGGGCATCGTGAAGTGTTAAAATGAGTGGCACAGCACCATCAACCAACCCCTCGGGCTGGATCACCGAGAGAATGCCAATATCAGCCTTCGCTAATGTGCCGGCAATTTGGGCTAAAACGCCTGGCCGGTCTTCGACACCAAGGCGCAGGTAGTATTTGGAAATTGTTTGGTCAATCGCTTTGCAGCGACCATAGAGATCATGCGACGTGAATCCAGTGCAGGCTCGTGGCGACTCCAAGAAGGCGGCAGCATCAGAGAGATCGGCTAAAACGGAACTCGATGTGGGGTCCTGTCCAGCACCGCGACCATAGAACAAGGCGTCTCCAACCACGTCGCCGCGTATCGCCACGGCATTGAAGACACCATTCACGGAAGCCAGCACGTGCGATTTGGGGATGAGTGTCGGAACCACGCGGACCTCGATTTCGCCAGCCGCATCGACCTTGATTGATGCGAGAAGCTTGATCCGGTAATTCAACTCGTTTGCGAATCGGATATCGGCGGCGGTGACTTTTTCAATACCATCAACAAGCACATCGGCGGGATTGATCCAAAAACCATACGCCAGCGAGCCAAGAATGATGGCCTTGTGAGCGGCGTCCCAACCATTCACGTCTAAAGCGGGATCGGCCTCGGCGTAGCCCAATTTTTGAGCGTCCGCGAGCACCGGAGCAAAATCCGCCCCCTCCTCTGTCATGCGAGTGAGGATGTAGTTGCTGGTGCCATTGAGGATTCCATGAATCGCCTCAAAACGATTTCCAACGAAGGCCTCGCGCACGGACTTGATGATCGGTATGCCGCCAGCAACAGCCGCTTCATAAAAAACAGGCACCCGCTTCTCGTGGGCAAGTTCAAAAATCTCGCGACCATGCTCAGCTAGGAGAGCCTTATTGCCCGTGACCACGATTTTCCCTGCGTGGATTGCTTTTTTGACAAAGGCCAATGGAATATCGATTCCCCCCATGAGCTCTACCACCACATCAATCGTGGAATCCAACAAGAGATCATCTGGCGACGTCGTGAAAAGCTCAGCGGGGGCATCCACATCTCGGACCTTTTGGATATCGCGAATGGCGATCCGGCGAACTTCAAATTTCACACCAAGCCGTTGCTCCAGCAATGCCCCATTGCGAAGGAGGTTCTTGTAAACCCCAGAGCCCACTGTTCCAAACCCTGCTAATCCAATTCCTATTTTGCTGATCATCGAAGAACGTGGAATATCACCGCTCCACCTAGGAAGTGTAAAGCCAGAAGGAGAAAAAATTAGGCCCAGTCCTGAAGTTGGCTTGGCTCTTGCGTGAGGTACGCCGTTTTGGAGATCTGCCTCATCTGACGAATGCGCACGCGCGCTAGATTTAACTCGTCCAACTCGGCTTTCATTGTCTCAACAACGTGGTCGAGTTCACTCCGGTTGGCTTCACGTAGGGCATCAGCAACAG